>JBAPYY010000232.1:0-2464 GCA_049284975.1 Occallatibacter sp. | reverse complement strand
CCTCATGACTACCTTTCTTTCGGTCGGCGCCCTCAACTCGCTGCGCCCCTTTTGCATTCCATTCGGCAACTTAGCGCGCGCTAACGAATGGCACCTCTTAACCATGCTTCGAGGAAGAACGGACTTCAAGATTTGAAAGAGAAAAGGAGGCGAAGCGATTCCAGAATTGGCACCGACGCGGGAGAGTTCCCGAAATGACGACGTCCTTAGGCGTCCGGAATTACAGACCGGCACGCCACTTTCATTTGCTATTTGCGCGAAGCGTCCAGGAGCATTAAGCTCGCGGGCAAGGGATCACGCGCGCTGGTTCTTGTTTTTCCGCGAAGCTGCTTTATCGCGATACATCTCGGCATCGGCGCGCTCGACCAGCTGTTTCATCGTGTCGCCGGCCAATCGTTCCGCCAGGCCGATGGATGCGTAAATCCTCAACTTTGCTGGGACGGAGTTGGCCTGAACTGTATAGTTTCCGCACACCCATTTTCGTAAGCGGTCAATCTGCGCCGATGCCTCCGCGATGCCGCAATGAAGCACTAGAATGAACTCATCGCCGCCCCATCGCCCGATGGTGTCTGTGGAGCGGCATGAGGATCGCAGCTCTGTAGCAAACTGTTTCAGCAACTCATCCCCAACGAGATGACCGTATTTGTCATTGACCCGCTTGAACTCATCAATGTCGATGATGGCAACACAGAATGGAGTGCCAACCAGGAGTGATTGCTCGATTCGGGTCTCTACAGCCAGACGGCTGCCGAGACCAGTGCCCGCATCGCGTGAGGCAACCTCTTCAGCCTCTTCGAGCTTGGTCCTATAGTTTGTAACCTCAGCCTTGAGCTTCTCGATGGCGGCCTTGCCTTCGGCAGTCATCCTGTCGACCGAGGTCTTTAATTCCAATGCACTTTGTTTGATTGACTCCCGAATCTCGGTCAGGTCTTCCAGATTCGCGATGCCCTGGAGCCGCGTGGTGACTTCGGTGATCTGCCGGGCGCATCGCTGGTCGCGTTCTCCCACTGATTCGGCAGTACGGGCCATAACCAGCAATATCTCCTTGACTTCGCTGGTCTGTTGGCGGTAGTGCATGGCCGTACGCTGGCCCCAGCCCTGCAATTGTTCGCGCACTCCAGTTTCGGTCTCTCCGACCGTTTCGCAGGAGACATCCTTGCTGAGCCTCTCACTTAGTTTGCCAAGACCCTGCTTCAATTCTCCGCCCAGAGCGGGGCAAGCGTTCAGACCGCAGGCGCCCATCTCCGTCAACGCGGAGCGATACGCAGCAATAGTAACCGGCAGGAGAGCCTTCGTCTCCGGCTCGCCATGCTCGTCGGGTTCTGTTTGTGTCTGGTCAAGATATCGTTTTATCGAGATCATTTGGCCTCGGAGAACTGTGGCCTGCAAACAATTGCACTGCAGGCTCCTCACAGTTGTGTATCGGCAGATCCGGTGCTTTGCTTTAGCTGGGAATAAGGCCTTCTGCTGTGAAGCCAAGCTTCTAAGAATGCTGGTTGCCGGTTTGCGGCGTCGGCGAGTCACGAATGCAGCAAAGAAGGCCTATGACGGTATGAATGATGCGCATACCTTCCGGGACGCAAACTTCGGCTATCAGAACGCCAAGGACTATTTTTACACTGCCATTAGACACGCAGAAAGTCTCGGTTTGCCTGAAGATGCAGAGACATTGCGCAAGCGCTTGGAGCATGTGAAGGCGGTCTTCAGAAGCCAGTTTACGCAGTGACCGAAAAAAAGACGAAAAAAGAGTTGACACGGTTCGCTTTTTATTCGCTATAATTCGCGCATGGCTGTCACTCGAAGGCAAAAAGAGATTCTCGACTTCCTGGAGTCGTTTGTAACGCGCAATGGCTACTCACCATCATTCGAGGAAATTGCGCGCGGTATGGGGCTGAAAAGCCTGGCGACGGTTCATAAACACATTACAAACCTCGAAAAAAAGGGGCTGTTGGATCGCGTGCATAACCGCAGCCGCTCCATTGACGTTTTGCCACCGGGAACGCGCACCCGCGCAAGCGACCGACTGCAGCTTGTAGGGCGCATTGCCGCTGGATTTCCGGTTGAGGCAATGCAGACCGAGGAAAGCATCTCGCTGCATGATGTGGTGGGCAACCGGGATGTATTTGCTCTGGAGGTGCGCGGAGATTCAATGCGCGACGAGCACATCATAAGCGGAGACTATGTGCTGGTGGAACGCACACGCACTGCGCGCCAGGGCGAAATCGTGGTAGCGCTGGTGCATGGTTCCGAGACAACCCTGAAACGCTTTTACAGCGAGGGCAATCGTGTGCGACTGCAGCCGGCTAATGTGGAGATGGATCCCATCTATGTTCCGGCGACGCAAGTTGCCATCCAAGGTCGGGTGCTGGGCGTACTGCGCAAATACCGGTAACCTGCCCTTGCAGATCACTGCTATTGAAAAAGCAAGAGGCCCAGCGTACCTGCCGGGCCTCTTGTTGATACC
>JBAPYY010000231.1:0-5104 GCA_049284975.1 Occallatibacter sp. | reverse complement strand
GGTCAATGCGGTTCACCGGCTTGTCCTGGGCCTGCACAGTTGTCTGCTGAATCACCTGCGTCGTTCCTGCCGACCCCGGATTGGGCTGCGATACCTCGTTCACGGTGACCACGTTGACGCTCAACCCTCCATGCAGAATCGAAACTGGCTGCAAGCGCACCGTGCCCCCGATCACCACCGTCCCCGTGCGTTCATTCACCACCACACGCGCCCGCGGATAAACTTCAATCTCGACGCCCTCCACCTTGTCCAGCAACTCCGCGATTTCCTCGCCCGGCGCGGCTGTAATCTCTACGCGGCGGCTGTCGACTGCATGAGCACGAGGGGCGCCAAGCGCCTTGTCGATCCCTGCGGCCATCTGTTCTGCGGTATGGAAATCCGCATCGTTCAGCACCACGTTGACCACCCTCATCTGCTTGAGGTCAAACGGCACCGGCCGCTCCACCAGCGCCCCGCCGGGAACCCGACCCGTGGTCGGATGATTCGACAATTTTGTATTGCCGCCGCCCGTAGCCATGTAACCGCCCAGCACCAGGGACCCCTGAGCCTGCGCGTAGATCTGCCCGTCCGGTCCGTAGAGCGGCGTCATCAGCAGGATTCCCCCCTCAAGCGAACGCGCATCGCCGGCCGAGGAGACCGTGATATCCACCTTGTAGCCCGGCCGGCTGAAAGGCGGTAGCGTAGCCACCACAAAAACCGCAGCCATGTTTTTCACCTGCATATTGCTGGCGCTGTTTGACCCCGTCTGAGGAACCGTGATGCCCATCCGTTCCAGCACCGAGATCAGCGTTTGCGCCGGGAAAACCGTCTGCGAACTGTCCCCCGTGCCCCTCAGTCCCACCACAAGGCCGTAGCCAACCAGTTGATTGTCCCGAATCCCTTCAATGGTCGCGACATCCTTGATCCGCGCCAGATGCCCTGCCGCCGCCGCATGGGCCGGAACCGAGGACGCGAGCAATGAGACAACAAGCGCCAACCATAGCCGAAAGCCTATGCCTCTCTCGCTATTCCCCGTTCTCTCGTTCACAACTCGCATCTCTATTCCCTGTTCCCTATTCCCTGGTCCCTGTTTCTAGAACACGAGCAACTTCTGTAGGAAGCGCACCACCGCGTTCTGGCGATAAGTGGAGTCGTTCACGATGCCCTTGCCGGTCACTTCCAGCTCAAGATCGGTCATGGCCGTCGATTGCACCTGGTTCTGCGCGCTCACATCTTCCGGGCGCACCAGGCCGCGCAACTTGATCAACTGCGTCTGCTGCGAAAAGGTCAACTGGCGCGTGGCCTGCACCACGAGCATCCCATTGGGCAGTACGTCCACCACCTCAGCGCCAAAGGTCGTCGACAGACTCGAGTTAGTCGTGCTCTGGCCCTGCGCCGAGAGACCCGAAGCCGCAGTCATGCCCAGCAAGTTTTGCAGAGCGTTCGAGCTTTTGAGTTTGCCAAACAGTCCGGTGAGTCCCGAGCTGGCGTTCGAGGCGCGGGAGTTCTTAACCTGCCCGTCGGTCGTGGCTGCCAGGCTTTCCGTCACCACAATTGCGACCACATCGTGCAGCCGGACGGCCTTCGCGTCCGTGCCCAGCCGCACCAGCCGGCCTTCCGGACTCCAGATCGAACCCGGAGTAAGCACCTCCGCCGCTTGCTGCGCCCGCACCCGCTCGATGTAAGTCTTCAGCGCCTCCTCGGGTGGAGTCGCCTTGCCCGCAATCCCCGGCGTCGCCTTCTTTTTGCTTCCAAGGCCGGGTGCAGGCTGCGATGCGCCTAGCGCCAATGTAGCGATCAAGAGCCCAGCCATCGGTAATCTCAATCTCATGGCCGCTCACCTGTTTCCGTTGGTAAAGCAGCGCGACCGGGACCAAGAGCCACAACACGCACTACGCGGCCGCCAATCGTCAATCGCACATCGAGCGCGGCGCCGGAGGTGGCCGGCCTCAGCGCTCGCGCCTCCAAGACCGCATCGACAATTGCCGTATGCTCTTCGACGATCAGCCGGTCTCCAGAGCGAATCACAGGAATCAACTTTGCTTCGTTCGGCTGGCCAGCGTTCCGAACCGGTACGCCACCGGCAGCATTGCGATGATCCGTGGCCAGTACCAGCAGACCTGGCCCTCCGGGAAACTGCCCGTTGCGCATCAACAGCCAACGGTCTCCCGTGTGCGGGTCGTCGATTTCACGAACAATCTCCTCTTGCGCCTGACCTTGAGAGGAAGCGGGCACGCCAGTGAAGAGCAGAACTTGGGCGACGGGCGTAGCAGTCGACTGAGCAACAGCCATTGAAGCCGTCACCAGCGCCAGCACTCCAATACTCATCGACATGCTCAGTTTCGTTCTCACGCGCCCGCCCTCCCAGTCCCTTAGTTCCTTAGTCCCTAGTCCCTGATACCTGGCCCCTGTCCCCTGATCACTGCTCACTGTTTAGTGCGTCATATTGTTGACCTGGGAGTACATGTCGTCGGCGGCCTTGATGACCTTTGAATTCGATTCGTAGGCGCGCTGCGCCAGAACCATCTGCACAAACATGGTCACCACGTCCACATTCGAGTTTTCCAGGTAGTTTTGTTGCAGAGTTCCCAGCCCCTCGGTCCCGCCGGGATTGCCCAGCACCGGGTCGCCGGAGCTGAGCGTGGACTGCAGCAGATTCGAGCCCATGCTTTCCAAACCGCCGGGGTTGGGGAAGGTCGCGAGTTGAATCTGGCCCAGTTGCGAGGGATTCTGCTGCCCCGGCAGCGTCGCGTTCACCACTCCGTACTGGGTAATGGTGATGGCGGTCGAATTCGGCGGAATCGTGATCGTTGGAATGACCGGATCGCCATCGACGGTGGTCAGCGTCCCCTGGTTGCTCAACTGAAACTGACCGGCGCGGGTGTAGGCTATGGTCCCATCGGGCCGCTGTACCTGAAAAAATCCGCTACCGGAAATGGCCACGTCGAGCGGATTATCGGTTTCGTTCAGCGGGCCCTCGGTATTGATTACTTCCGTGGCCGCCGGCTTTGTGCCTAATCCGATCTGCAACCCCGCCGAGACGGTCGACTGGCTCTGCGCCGCGCCCGGCGTCACCAGGTTCTGGTAGACCATGTCCTGAAACTCCATGCGCAACTGGCGAAAACCTGTCGTCGAAGAGTTGGCCAGGTTATTGGCGATGGTGTCCAGGTTCAACTGCTGCGCGCTCATCCCGCTGGCTGCGGTATATAAAGCTCGAATCATCTTGGCTCCTTCCAGTCGCCAGCAAAAAGTCTCACTGACACTGATAACTGATCCCTGATCTCTGACCCCTGATCCCTGTCATCACACCTTGGGCAGGTCCTCAGTGGCGATCTTGTTGAACTCTGTGTGGAAGACGGTGAGCGCCTTCTGCATCATCTCCGCCTCGCGCTGAATCAGAATCAGATTCATCGTCCCTTGAATCACGTTCTGGTTGGCAGACTCGATAGCGCCCTGGTGAATTGCAGCGTTCGTCGAGAGTGCCGGTTTCACACCATCCGGCGCGACATACCTGTTGGTGCCTTCGGGAGTCAGTTGCGCGCCCTTGGGAAACGTGAACACCCCCACCGTGGCCACCACGCCGCCGGCCACGGAAAGCGCTCCATCGGCACCCACCGTCACCTCGCCCGGAGGAACAGGAATCGGCTGGCCGGAGGGTGAAAGCACCGCGTCGCCAGCGGCCGTAACCAGCTGCCCGGCAGGCGTGCGATGAAAGCCACCATCGCGTGTGTAGCGCAATCCGTTGGGTGTTTGCACCTGAAAGAAACCTTCGCCTTCAATGGCGAGGTCCAGCGGATTGCCAGTCTGCTCCAGCGAGCCCTGGCCCAGGCTGATCCGGTCGCCGCCCAGCAGCCCATAGTTATTCACCGTCCGCCCCAACTGCGAGTCTTCGCCATCGGGCCCCAGCAACACCGAGCGGAAGTACTCCTGCTCGGCGCGGTAGCCGGGTGTCTGCGCATTGGCCAGGTTGGTGGACGCGATGTCCAGAGCCTGGGTGCGTGCTACCAGTCCGGTCAGCGCCGCATAGTATCCACTGTCCATCGTGCTCTCCTTCGCAAGAGAAGCTTGCAGTAGGAGGACCGAAAGTGGGAGGGAAAGATTGGAAATAATTCAGAATTGAAACGCAGGGGTCAGTGATCAGGGTTCGGGGATCAGGGAAGAGGCAATAGGGAACACAGGACAGCTAACACCCAGAGGCTGCGCTACCCGGTTTCCGGACCCTGATCCCTGAACCCTGCCCTACTGCAGTCCATCGCAAATGATAGTGACTTCGAAGCCAACGCCGTCGAATTTGTAGGTGTGGTGGAGCTTGAACTCGGGAGCCTGTACGTGGAGGTTGTAATCCCGCCCGGTGATTACGGCGGGAATCGACAGGCCGCAGTTGGCCGCGAGACCCGGTACCTTGCCCTTCCAGGCACCGGCCAGCATGTTGCAGATTTCGCCAATTCCGTCCTTGACAGTGTCGTCGACTTCCTGAAATTCCATACCCGTCATGTGCGCGGCGATCTTCATGGCCGCAGACGAGCCGCTGCGAAAGACGCACGCCCCGCTCAGCAGACCGCCAAAGCCAACCACCGCCGTGACCGACTCCGGCTCGCCGGCCTCCGCCGGGCCTGAGTAGCGCGTGCAATTCACTCCCAACATCAGGTGAAAGACCTCTTCCACGCTCGTGTCCAGGTTCCGGGGATCGGAAACAACATCCACCGAATCCCGCAAAGATAGCGCCATCGCCTGCTCCCTTCCCTTATTGCCTCTTGTCGCATTGCCGTCGGCGTGCCTCGGCCTGCCCCGGCTACATTCGATCCTGCGGCAGCATCTAACGCTTGCCGCCGCATCCACTCCTGCCGCGCGAGAGCACGCCGGCCTCTTCAGGAGTTATGCCGCGTGCAATAGCGGCAACACCCGTTCCTTCACCTGCTCAGGCGTGAATGGCTTGCGGATATAACCTTGCGCGCCGGCCAGAATCGCCTGCTTGACATGCTCCTCGCTCGACTCGGTGGTAATCATCACCACTGGAACGCCGGGAGCCAAGTTCTGCGCCCTAATCTGGCGCAGAAACTCCAGCCCGTCCATCGAAGGCATATTGATGTCGGAGAGAATCAGATCCACACGTTCAGCCTTCAAC
>JBAPYY010000230.1:0-8659 GCA_049284975.1 Occallatibacter sp. | reverse complement strand
GTCTACGATTAATAGTCTTTCGTTTCTGTAGGGCATCGTCCACCTCCCAGGGATGAAGATGGGTTAGTGAGACGAGTGTCCCATGCGAGGAATCGTAATTCTGTTCAATTTTGCACGGGGCTGGCGGGAGAAGCTTTCGGTGGGCTTGGCGTTACTCGCCCGCGATACCTGAAATGGCAGGCGCTTCAGCGCCGTCGTCGGGGAGTTTATCGTGCAGAACTACGTGCAGCAGCGACTTGTGGACGCGGATGCGGCCGTTGTACTCGATAAAGCCGAGCTTGCGAAAGCGGTTCATGAAGAAGCTGACACGCGAACGAGTGGTGCCGACCATCTCCGCCAGCGTTTCCTGTGAGATCTTGGGAATCAAGGACTCCGGCTCGCCAACCTGGCCAAACTCCGCCATCAACAGGAGAACCCTGGCCAAACGCTTCTCACTGGAGTTGAAAAGCTGATCGACAAGGTCGGCCTGGACGCGCATACTGCGGGTCAGCAGAAACTTCAAGAACAGGTCGGAGAAGTCACGCTCCTCGTGCATGACGCGGAGCATTTCTTTCCGGCTTATTTTGAGCGCGCTGCAAGCGGTAATGGCAGTGGCTGTAGACAATCGCTGCCCAGGCGCCGCAATCAGCGCGCCCTCTCCTACAAAGTCGCCTGAAGATAGGATCGCAATGGTGGCTTCCTTGCCGGTCTTCGAGACGACCGTGACCTTTGCCCGGCCCCGTTGGAGATAGAAGACACAATTGGCCGGATCTCCCTGCGTGAAGAAGGTTTGCTTGGGCGCGAGCTGGAAGATTTTCCGACCCAGGCCGGCGCTCGCCAGAAAGGCGGCCGTATCGAACTCGTTCTTTCTAAGCTCGGACATTCGGCACCCTCTTCAGATGCTATGAAAGTACGGGGCCCCAGGGCTGTAGGCGGCCATATCGCGACTCGATCTGTCTTCCGTTGCGTGGCCCGCCTGGCACAAGGACCACGGAAAGGAGCCTCTAATCTCGCAAACTGCTCATTTATATGAATGTTTGCGGCGATCGCTTGATTTGACACTCCCAGCGGCAGCATAGCACAAGGCTGAACCTTAGCCGCCGCATCAATCTGTTCAATTTTGCTCACTTTGCCCGATCATTTTCAACCCGCGGCGCCGCGCGTACTGGAAAGCTTTGCATCACTGCGCCATGGGAACCGCGACCGGCCGGCGGCAAGCCATCTCTGCGGGCAGCAATGGGTAGGCCGCCATTCATCGAGAGAGTCCTATTGCTCAGACACAGGCACGCAACAAACTCTAAGGTGAAGTTACCTGGTGCGCCTCAGTGCGCGGAAGACGAATGACACTGCGCATGGGTAGAAAAGGTGAAATGCATGAAGAAACTTATAACGTTAGTGGCAGTAGTCAGCCTGGGCGCGGCCAGCGTCGCCTGCGCGGAGACTCGCGAAGATGTGCAGAATCGTCTGGACAATGCAACGTTGGTGCTGCACCAGATCATGGCCGCGCCGGATAAAGGCATTCCGGAAGAAGTGCTGGATCACGCAAAGTGCGTTGCCGTCGTTCCGCACATGATCAAAGGCGGCTTCGTGTTTGGCGGGGAGAACGGCAAGGGCATCGCAACCTGCCGGACTGCAACCGGATGGAGCGCTCCTGCATTCTTTGCCATTACCGGCGGAAGCTGGGGATTGCAGATCGGCGTCGAAGGCGTAGATCTGGTGATGATTTTCCAGGGTGACACCGGAATGCAGCGCCTGGAAAACGCCAAGTTCCAGCTGGGCGCGGATGCCTCCGCGGCAGCCGGACCGGTAGGGCGTCATGCCACTGCCGATACCGATTGGAAGCTGAATACCGAAATCCTGACCTACTCGCGCGCCAAGGGCGCGTTTGCCGGACTTACTTTGACCGGCGCCGATGTTCGGCGCGACGACGATTCGATGAATGCCTTCTACGGACGTGACGTTTCCTCACACAGCGTTCTGCGCGGCGAAGTGGCGACGCCTCGATCGGCCGACCCGTTTATCGATGCCGTCAAAAACGCGAAGGCGCAAGCCATTGCTTTGGAATAACACGGGTTCGTGAATGCGTTGCGCACGTCTGAGCCGGGCTTCCCGTCTCGGACGTTCGCAATCGAGAGAGGTGTGTCGTACTATGCTTTGGACAATTTTTGTCATCCTTCTGGTTTTGTGGCTACTGGGCTTCGGCTTTCACATCGCAGGCAGCCTGATTCACATTCTGCTAGTGGTCGCGTTGATCGTCCTGATCATCAACCTGGTCTCCGGACGCCGTGGCGTTTTGTAAATCGGCCTGAGCTTCGGGCATATTGGCCGACGCCGGCGCCCCAAAGGATCGCCGCCCGAAGGCTCGATTTTTCCGGGGAAGTGTTCCCTTTTGTACAGTCTTCTTCCTGCCCGGGGAGCAATCTACTCAAAAGCAGTGCGTCGGCCTGTGCGCCGACGCATTGGGTCGCGATTCCCCCGGAACCTTGTGAAGCCCCCAGGAGGTTGCTGCTATGCGATTCCGTGCATTTCATTGGCTGTTTTTCCTGCTTTTAGTGCTCCCGGCCTATGCCGATTCAATACTTGGCACTGCGGGCAGTTTTGGAGTACTGGCCGGCTCTAACATAGCCAACGTAGGTGCTTCCACTGTCACGGGAAATGTGGGTGTTGCACCAGGGACTGTGATTACCGGTTTCCCACCGGGAGCCGCGACGGGAACCATCTACAGCGCTGGAGGGGTCGCCACCCAGGCTCAGACCGATGCCACCGCCGCTTACAACGGGCTCGCAGGCATGGCGGTCACAGATACCTTGACCGGCACGGACCTTGGCGGGCTCACATTAACGCCGGGTGTCTATGAGTTTGCCTCGTCCGCGCAATTGACAGGAGCACTTACTCTCGATGGCGAGGGCAATGACAATGCTCTGTGGGTATTCCTGATCGGCTCCACGCTCACAACGGCGAGCGGTTCGAGCGTCAGCGTCACCGACTCCGGACCAAATGACGGCATATTCTGGGATGTCGGCAGCTCCGCCACCCTCGGCACAACCACGGAATTCGAAGGAAATATCCTCGCTTCTGCCAGTATCGCTCTGGATAACGGTGCAACCATTGGGTGCGGAAGCGCCCTGGCGTCAACAGGTGCGGTCACGATGAATACGAATACAATCTCTACTGGCTGCAACGGCGGCGGTACGCTTGCAAACGGTGTGATCACCGCCCTTCCGGCTACATCCACCCCGGGCACGTCCACCGTTCCGGAACCGGCGAGCATTTTCTTGTTCGGTTCGGGGTTGGTTTCACTGGCTGGTTGGGGACGGCGCAAGCTACGCAAATAGCCCTTCGTCGTTCGTCTGAAGGTTCCCTCACGGTGTGCCTTGGATAACTCTCCCGCGTCCCGATGAATTACTATCGGCGAAGTGATCCCTTTTATACAGTTTTTCGGCGGCGAAGCGCGAGAATCTATCTCAGAAGAAGTGCGCCGGAGCGCAGCTTGCTCGTTTGCGCTGCGCTGGAACCAGCGGCAGCCCCCTTCTGCTGATTCGTGTGCGCGGCGCACTTCTTTCCAGGAGAAGCGTGCGATGAACGCGTTGCTGATCTACCCTGAATTCCCCGAGACATTTTGGAGCTTCAAGCACGCGCTCAAATTCCTGGGCAAGCGTGCGGCGCAGCCTCCTCTGGGCCTGATGACGGTGGCGGCGCTGCTGCCGCGCGCCTGGAAGAAGCGGCTGGTGGACACGAACGTGGAATCCCTGCGCGAGCGCGACCTGGCCTGGGCGGATGTGGTGATGTTGAGCGGGATGCACATTCAGAGCGAGTCGCTCATCCATATTGTCGAGCGTTGCCGGGCGCACGGGCTGCGCACCGTGGTGGGGGGCCCCATTGCGAGCAGCGTGCCGGCCGCCGAGCTCAAGGCAGACCATGTGGTGATCGGCGAAGCCGAGAGCCTGATTACCGATCTGGCGCGGGAACTGGAAGAGGGAACGGCACGGACCGTCTATCGGGCCGACGAGCGCCCGGAGATGGCAACAAGCCCGCTGCCCGAGCTGAGCCTGATTAAAATGAAGCGCTACTCGACCATGACCGTGCAGTACTCGCGCGGCTGCCCTTTCAACTGCGAGTTCTGCGACATCATCGAGATCTACGGGCGGCGCCCACGCACCAAGGCTGTGGAGCAGGTGCTGGCCGAGCTGGATCAGCTGCGCGCTGCCGGGTGGCGCGAAGCAGTGTTCATCGTCGACGACAATTTCATCGGCAACAAGGCGCGAGCGAAGGAGTTGCTGCGAGCCCTGGTAGATTGGCGCACGCAAGTGTCAGCTGGCTTCGACTTCATCACCGAAGCCTCACTCAACCTGGCCGATGATACTGAGCTGATGCAGCTGATGAAGGATGCTGGCTTCAAGTCCGTATTCCTGGGGATTGAAACTCCCGATGAGTCAGGCCTGGTGGCCAGCAACAAGCTGCAGAATACGCGGCGCAGTTTGCTCGAGAGCGTGGCCCGAATCCAGAGCTACGGCATCGAGGTGATGGGCGGCTTCATCCTGGGCTTCGACACCGATAAGGAAGATATTTTCGACCGCATGGTCGAGTTTATCGAGAAGAGCGGCATTCCCATCGCCATGGTGGGGCTGCTGCAGGCGATGCCGGGCACGCAGCTCTTTCGGCGCCTTCGGCATGAGGGCAGGATTGTGGACGCGGGCGGCGGCAACAACACCTTTTGCGACCGGCTCAACTTTCTGCCGCGCATGGATGCGGCAAAGCTGGTGGAGGGCTACCGCGAGGTGATGAAGCGGATCTACAACTGTGAGGCCTATTACGAGCGCGTCAAGCTCTACCTGAACCGCGCCCACCCCAAGCCAGCCAGGCGTCGGGCAGGAGAGCGAGCGACAAAGCGGCCGCAGGCGCGATACGAACGTTGGATGACGCAGGCCAATCTGCGCGCGCTGGTCAACTCCATCGTGCGGCAGGGCATTTTGGGGCGGCACCAATGGAGCTACTGGAAATTTCTTGCCGAGGCTGCGACGCGGTATCGGCGTTGTTTCGGCGCGGCCATGACCCTGGCAGTTATGGGTTATCACTTCCAGGTGATGACGCGGAAGCTTTCGAAGGCGATCGACTCAGCGACGCAGCCTGCCCAAGCCGGCAAAATTCTGCTCCGTGAAGGCAAGCCAGTCCTCTAGATCCTGCGCTATGCGGAGATGCCGGTGCGCGATCTCGTTCCTCCGCGTATCCCGCGTTTGGAATTGCCTACGCAAACGAAAAGCGACGGAGCTGTATGCTCCGCCGCTTGTGATGCAAGCTGCTGTCCGAACCAGCAGCTAGGGGTTAGTGCCGGTCGCCGCCGCCTTCATGTCCGCCGCCGTGAGATCCGCCGCCACTTGGAGCTGCGTGCGAAGCCGTTGCGTGTGAGGGCGCGGCATGCGAAGTCGTTGTGTGAGAGGCCGTGGCATGGGAAGCCGTGGCCGGCGATGAGCGCGGGGCATTGTTACGCGCTACTACCGCATGGCCTGCGCTGGGACGCGCGCCGCCGGAATGGGCAGCCGCTGTTCTGGTTTGGGCCCCGCCGCCGCGTGCATAATTGCTGCGATTGGCCACCTCGCCGCCGCCACCGCGATAGCTTCCGCCGCCACCGTTACTGAAGCGATGACCGCCCCAGCCGTGGCCGTAGCCCCACCCGGCCCATGGTCCCATGCCCAGGAAGATGCCGTTGTAGAAGTACCCAGGCCCGTAATACCCCATAGGCGCACAGGAGTACGGCGCATAGTCGTAATAACCGTACGCGCAGCTTGGTTGAACGCCGATGTCAATCACAATCTGAGCTTGCGCCGCTGGCACCAAGGCCAGGCCGGCGAGCAGCGCCGTCGTTCCGAATAGAATCTTGATTGCACGCATGTAAGACCCCCTTCAAGGTGTCTGCGGTTCCCTGGATACGGTGGGATGCTTTGGCGCCGTGAAGACTTACCCGGCAACAGCAGCCTACATAAGGGGATGAGTTAGTGCATGAATTCCCATTCCTTTGATCGGGACCATCATTGATCTACCCTTACAAACTCAACTTTAGTCCCGGACATCGCACGTGTCTGAGCAATTAGAACCATGTGTCATAAACCTCAGACCTGCGGAACCTGGTTCCCTGACAAGTTTCTACTCATTCCGCACATTTGTGTTATGTAACATTACTCGATCCATCCGAGCCTGCGTGGCTTGGTGGCACTGCGGAAGTCGATTCGGTAACATTTGCGGACCATCCGGCGCGACATTGGAGTCGATGCGGGGCATCTAGAAACAGCGCCGCCTCCATCGCTAGAACGATGATCGCCACAACGGCCAGAATCACCCCGATCAGCCACCAGACTGAGCCACCGTCCGTGAAAGCGCCATGCAAGAACTCAAATCCGTGCCAACTCAGCAGCGCCAGCGCATTGCTGATTGCAATATGCATTGCTTCCCTCCGCGTAGCGGTTACATTGCTCGTAGTTTGAACAGTTATTTCCCCTCCGCCGCCAGTCGTCCAACGTCGCGCCGAGTAAGCCGCACATCGCTCTATCGAAACAGTCCTAACAGGTAGCACGCCGCAAGAATCAAAAGGACTGTGCCAAGCCCTATGCCGGCGCCTCCGCCTCTGCCCCATCTGTTGTAGCCGTAGTATCCTCCGCCTCCGCCGAAAACCAGCAGCAGAACAATAATGAGAATGATTAGCATCTCGCGTCCTCCTACACTCCGGGCATCCCGGGTTGTGACTCTCGTTCGATCGCGCCGAGCGTCTCGCGATCGATGATCCACCAATGAGCGTGCGGACTAACCCCGCGTGGGTTGCGGCGCGCTCTGCGCAATCTCTTCCGTGTGCTTTAAGGCCTCCACGGAGTATCCCAAAGCCCTCCTGGCCAGATCCTGGGCGGATGCGTAATCGCCGGTGCTATGCCCATGGGCAGCGGCTTCATGTGCGTAGGCTGCCTTGGTATGGAGTTCTGTTAGCTGCAAATCCTTGCTCCCTGTCATTGTCTTCTCCCATTTTTCGCGGGATTCTGTGACTTTCACATTCGAAGTTTTCTACGGTGCGCCGGAAAAAGCTGAGCAAATCGATACACATTCGACGGCGACGACTGTGCCGCCATGAACGCATTGCAACGATCTCTGACCTTCCATGCCCTTATTTCGCGACCTAATTTAGCCTGGCGATATGTGTGCGTGGATCACAAACCGCTTCGGAGCTGCGCCGATAAAGTGGAATGGGTAACAGGTGACGAGGGTGACGGCAGATTCTGCCGAGCGAGCCAGTACCCTGGTGTCGCCAGGATCGACGATCTCAACCGAGTCGACCGCGAAGCGCGAAAGACCGGTTGCGGTCTGAATCTGAATCTCGTCATTCACGCGAATATCCTTCAGAGCACGGAAGTATGTATCGCGGTGCCCGGCGATTCCGATGTTACCGGCCTCTCCCGGAAGCGCCGTACCGGCAATATGTCCAACACCGAGCCGCAGGGTCTCTGAAGTGGTTCCCTCAAGAATTGCAACCTTCAGCCCTAACCGGGGAATCTCGATACGCCCCAAAACATCGCCCTCTTTAGCCACCGGCTGTGACCGACCTACCTGGAGTTGCTCTTGTGCATAAGTCTTCTTTTCAAGAGTATTGACGGCGGCGTCCTGGTAGAGCTTTGCGTGCAGCAGAGCGAGCGCAACATACAAGACCGCAAGGGTTCCCGCAATGAAGAGAAACCTGCGCACCCAGCAGAGAAACACGCTGCCTCGCATCGCGAACCCCTGCTGCTCACTCACCCCGATCATGGGCGGACACCTGCACTGCTGCTTTCAGGACTTTTCATTGGCACGGAGTAGCCGGCTCGGGTACGAACTGACAGGTGTCCGCGGCCGGCCGCGCGGGCCCTCACCTCGATGGCTCGATATTTCCCGTCCTGCGATGGATTCGCAGGAATGTAGGTCAGAGTGTACTGATTCCGAATATCGCGCGCGATCTCCTCGCAGATTGACGTAGTCTCTCTGGGCGATTCCGGAAAGAAGGCCTCTCCGCCTGTCTCCTTGGCGAGCCGCCGGAGCACAGCGGGGTTTTCATCGCCGTCCTGATCATCGAATATGCCAATCGCATAGATGATTGCGGAAGAGTGCCGGGCTATGTCGATCACCTGGGTCAGGGTATGCTTGCTTACGTTGTCGCCGCCGTCGCTGATCAGAACCAATACTTTTCTCTCACGGTCGCCCTGCTTGAGATGATCAAGTCCGATAGCAATTCCGTCGTACAGCGATGTTTGCCCAATGGCCGCTATTCCCGAGAGGGCTTGTTGCAGTTGTTCCTGCCGGTCTGTAAACGGGATATTTGAGGGAAGGCCAAAAGTCACATGGTCGTTGAAATTGACCACAAACATCTGATCCTTTGGATTACTGGCGCGGGCGAGCGCCAGCGCGGCGGCAATTACATCATTGCGTTTCGGCGCCATGCTTCCGCTATTATCGATAAGGATGCCAATTGTAACGGGTATATCTTCATGGCTGAAGTTCTTAATGTGTTGAAGGACGCCATCCTCGTAAACCTGGAAATCGCCTTCACTGAGGCCCGAAACCGGTAAATTGTGGCCATCCACCACGGTTGCGTTGAGGATGACCCTGTTGACACTAACTTGAAGGGTATATGTATCGTCAGGTTTGTTTGGTGGCGATTGGGAAATCT
>JBAPYY010000229.1:0-9756 GCA_049284975.1 Occallatibacter sp. | reverse complement strand
GAACACCGTGAAGTGCTCAATGCTCTGCCGCTGATTCTCGTCACCTCCAACTGGGTGAAGGAGGTCTACATCAGAGATGGCGTCAACGGAGACAATATTGTGGTGCTACCCGTGGGTTGCGATACCGATCGCTACGCGCCGCATAGCCGCAATGACCTAAAAGTGAAATCGATCCGCGAGGATTTGGGCGTTTCGCAGAATCAACAGATGATCCTGACTGCAGGCGGCGATGGCGCCTCTAAAGGTGCCCAGGAGGTTATGCAGGCTTTGGCGCTGATAGATGCCGAGGCTCCAGACTGGAGATATGTGTGTAAGGTCTGGCCTCAAACCCGCACCGATCAGCAAAACCTGATCGACCTGAAACTGGCAGCGGATCTCGGGATCAGCGACAAAGTCATTTACTCGACCAATGTGGTGTCGCAAAATTTCATGCCCTACCTGTTGGCGGCCTGCGACATCTATGCCGCCCCATCGCGGCTGGAAGGTTTTGGCATGATTCAGGTTGAAGCGAACGCTTGCGAGAGACCGGTGATCGCAATCGATGCCATGGCATTTCGTGACACCATGGTCCACGGCGAGACCGCATTTCTGGCGAGCGTTGCAGAGGAAAGAAAGATCACCGAGGCCCTATACGGCGAAGGCCGCGACTATGAGAAGAGTCATCGAATCGTATTTCCGAATCCACGAACAGCCGAATACCGAGCGAGCGTGCCCGACATTGCGAAGTACCTTCTTCTTCTTATGAAGGACGGCGCTCTGCGGCAGCGAATGGGCGGAGCGGGTCGCAAACGCGTTGTCGAGTTATTCGACTATCGCCAAGTTGCCAGGCGATTTGTCGAGATAGTGTCCGATCGATTGGGCATCCAGTAAACGCGGCGAGGCGAGAGCGCTTCCCGCTTAACCCGGCACGTTATCGAGGCGTTTATGTCTTTAGACGACAAGTCATTAAGCTCTATCGAACTGGCCAAAGAGGCCGCACTACAGATCCTGTTGCACAACGCACAGGGACCGTTTGATGGGCTGCCTCGAACTGCTGGATGGGGATATCCGGAACCGTACACCAGGGACCTGATGATCTCATCTCTCGGCTTTCTGGCCACTGGCAACGAGCAACTTGCGGATGCCCTGGAACGTACGCTGGTGTCGCTCGCCAATAATCAGACGCGGCACGGCCATATCCCATCCCTCGCACACGATCCAGAAAATCGCGGCTCTAGCGACTCGACGCCTCTTTTTCTCTTCGGGCTGGCTATCTACAGAAGATCGAGGAATCAGCCGGAGTTCCTTCTTGAAGCAGCAGAGAAAGCCCTGAAGTGGATGCTGTACCAGAGCCCCGATGACAGGGTAATGGTTGCACAATTGCCCACCAGTGATTGGCGTGATGAACAGTATGTGATGGGTTACGGGCTCTACGTGAATATGATCGTATATGGGTATCTTCACCTTTATGGTGAACACGACTCTGCTGAGCAACTGCGCGGACTGATGAGCCGCCTGGAGGTTAGTGGCGAACTGAAGAATAGTTATGAGCAAGAGGCTCTTGTCGAACCAACCGCGCCCTACTACGCACTTTATTCGTACAAAGTCATGAGCAGTGACCGATTTGACTTACTTGGCAACAGTCTCGCGATTCTGACCGGGATTGCTTCGCCTTCGGGGGCAACAAACATGCTGACGTGGATCGAAGCCGAATGCGAGGCCATGCGGGGCCGCGGAGAGCTTGCCGTAGACTTGCCGCCATGCCTGTTTCCGTACATTCTGCCTCATCATGCGGATTGGCTGCCGCGGTACGAGCGGTATAACCGGCCGGGAGATTATCACAACGGAGGAGTGTGGCCATTCATTTGCGGTTTCTATGTCTCGGCGTGCGTGGCCGCAGGGCAGATGGATCTGGCAGAGCGCAAACTGTTGGCGCTGACAGAACTGGTGAAACCGTGGCATGAAAACTCGGCGGAGTGGGGGTTCAACGAGTGGATTCACGCACAAACCGGCAAGCCCAGTGGCCGGGATTGGCAAACTTGGTCGGCCGCCATGTACTTGTATGCCGCGGAGTGTGTAGCGCAGGGGGGGACGCCGTTCTTCAACGAAATTCGGGAAGCACAGTCGACTGTGTGAAGCCGGATTCGGCATTGCGCGCAGAGGGCGCGTCTTGAATAATCTCAAGACCGCTTGGTTCATCGCAGCGTTTTTTTCTGAAAACACTGACGACGACAACTTAATGAGTGTTGCGGATCGGATTGCTGGAATCAGCCTGCGTTTGCTGATGGCGCGATGCCGATCGACGGCCGACAGCGATCTCAGACGCTTCAGTTGTCCATTGCGCGAGTTGCTCGAGCGCGGCTTGCTGCAGGGCGTGCCGGGCGGGTTCAACCTCTGGAGTCAATGCCGTTCCCCATTCCGTCGAGGCCGGTTGCACTCCAATAAGAACAACTTCCTCCGGCGCAGCATCCATGAGGCGCAGTGCGCCAATCAGGTCCGAGAAGCCAAGCAGATGAACACTCTTCGAAACCGGAAGATCTTGAAGGTCCGGACCTTCAAACCGCTTCAGCGTACCCGGAATAGCGCCGGAGTCCACTGCATCGAGCACCAGGAGGTGCGAGATGTCGCGAAGACACTCAAGCAGATCGAGCCCAAGTGTCCCTCCTTCGATAACGCGGACTTCAGGCGGCAACCGGCCACACTCTTCGAGCTCACGCAACGTAAGCATCCCGACAGCATCATCGGTTCGCATGAGATTACCGAGGCCCAACAATGCAATCCCGAATGGGGCGTTATCACTCATCGTTTGTCTTTCACTGGCCGCCTGCGCGGTGCAAGACCCTGGTTTTCAGCCTCCGTCACTTCATCGACAAGGCGCTGGCGAACGAACTTCCAGCCAGTGAAGATGCTTTCCATCTCGCCGTTTCTCTCGCTGATTCCAACCAACAAGGCGCTGTAGATGTGATGGATGAAGAAAGCAATGAGAAGAAACATGATCAGGAAATGCGCACTGCGAATCCATTGGATGTTGACGATGCGTGGAATCCATCCCACGAAGACATTCAAAATGGGGCTGCCCTCGACCTCGCTGAAGAGCACCATTCCGGTGATGAACTCCAGGGCCACGAGCGAGAAGACGACGATGTAGGCGAGTGCTGCCAGAGAATTGTGGCCAATTTCTTCAAAGGGCTTGCGGCGCCTGAACCCGTAATAGGCAACCATGCTCTTGATGCTTGTCCATTGTCGTGCAGTGTGAGGAATCCACGAACGCCACGACGCATAATGGTTACCCGCAAAGAACCAATAGATGCGGGGAATAAAGATGGCGATGAGCAGGAAGCCGGACAGCTCATGAATAAAGCGCATCCATCCCATCACCCAGGCGCGCGAACCAACCGAGACCAAAAAGGGGCTGTGCATGTAGGTCCCGGTGACTGTGAGGGCGACGAGCGACGCAACGAGCCCCCAGTGGGCAATCCGGACAGGCAATTCCCAGACATACACCGGAGCTATACACTCCGGACTTTTGGCCAGCTCATCGGGGGTGCATACGGGGGTTGTGGTCGAAGCCATGATCCTTCACTCCTTCTCAGCTCGTCTGCGCCTCTTGTTGTTTGTCGCGCCCTTTCGCTTGAACTACATGCACGGCACAGGCCAGGCATGGATCGAATGAGTGCACTGTGCGAAGGACTTCCAGGGGCCGCTCCGGGTCGGCAATCGGCGTATCGAGGAGCGACGCCTCATAGGGTCCACGCTGTTGCTGGGCATCGCGTGGGCCGGCGTTCCAAGTGCTTGGCGCGACCACTTGATAGTTCACAATCTTCTTGTCCTCAATCTCAACCCAATGGCCTAGCGAGCCGCGTGGCGCCTCGTGAAATCCAAAGCCCTGAGCAGATTTTGGCCAACTGTTGGGATTCCATTTGTCTCCATTGTGGAGGCGGACGTTGCCATGGGCCATGTTGTCGTCCAGTTGCGCAACCCAATCGGAGAGCCGGCTGACCATGATGTCCGCCTCAAGAGCTCTGGCGGCCACACGGCCCAGCGTCGAGAAGAGGGCGGTAGCCGGAAGCTTGAGTTTGGCGAGCGTACTGTCGACGAGCAACTTTACCTGTTGATCGCCTGAGGCGTAGGCGACCAGTGTTCTTGCCAGTGGGCCAACCTCCATAGGCTTGTCGTTATAGCGCGGAGCTTTAAGCCAGGAGTATTTCTCGTCTGTTTTTAGGAATTCATACGGAGGCTTCGGTCCGGAATATTTCGGATCGGTTACACCGTGCGTTGGATGCTTCGCAGCTCTGTCGCCATCCAGGTACTCGTACCATGATCGCGTAACATACTCAGTTACATTGTTTGGATCGAGCGGAAGCACCGTTCCAAGATCGCGTCCTTGGACGATGCCTCGCGGGAAAGAGAAGCCACTCGCGCTCTTCGTGTTGTCGCCAGAGTAGTCGCCGTAGGTCATGTAATTCCCGATACCCGCGCCATACGTGAACCATTCCGGATAGAAGCCGGCAATGGTGAGCACATCGGGCAAATAGACCTGGCGAACAAATTCCTGTGCATTTGCAACTAACTCATTGAGCAAAGTGATCCGTTCCGGGTTGATGACCGCATCCGGTTCATTGCCGTCCATCGTCGTCGCCATGCCGCCCATCAGATAAGTTTGCGGGTGGGGATTCTTTCCGCCCAGCACCGCCTGGATGCGGATAAATTCGCGCTGCAGTTTCAGCGCCTCAATGTAGTGGGCCACGGCAAGCAGGTTAGCTTCCGGAGGCAACTTATACGCGGGGTGTCCCCAGTCGCCACTACCGAATAGGCTCAACTGGCGGCTGTCCGCGAGCGTCTTCACGCGATCCTGCACAGCCTTGAAGTACACTGCGCTGGACTTCGGCCAATCGGATATCGATTGAGCCAATTGCGCCGTCTTTGCCGGGTCAGCCTTCAGTGCCGAAATTACATCAACCCAGTCGAGTGCATGCAGGTGGTAGAAGTGGATGATGTGATCCTGAACGTTTTGCGTGGCGGCGATAATATCGCGTACTATCCGCGCATTCTCCGGAATCTCAACACCCAGCGCATTCTCGACCGCACGTACCGAAGCCAGAGCATGCACGGTGGTGCAAACGCCACAGATGCGCTGCGCCCAGATCCACGCCTCTCGTGGATCTCGTCCACGCAATATCAGCTCGATGCCGCGGAACATGGTACCCGAACTCCAGGCATCGGTCACTTTGTGGTCATTCACTTCAACCTCAATGCGAAGATGCCCCTCAATGCGCGTAACCGGATCGATGACAATGCGTGCCATTATTGTTGCTCCTTTGAGCTGGCCTTCTCACTTGCCGCTGTTGTTTCTGTCTCGGAATGGCGCCGCTCACGAATAATGCTGGTCACGCCGTGAGCTGCAGTGGCAACGGCAACCGCTCCGACAACGGTCCAGCCAATCTCGCTCACCGTAACGTCCACGCCGAACCCGGCGGGGTGTGGTAGGCGCTCGTAGAAGGGAGATTTTGTATCCCAGAAACGCGGGGAAGCGCACGCGATGCAACCGTGGCCCGCTTTGACAGGCCAGCTTGTGCTGCCGTTCCATTGGACAGTCGGACAGTTCAGATTCGCTTCGGGGCCTTTGCAACCCATCTTGTAAAGGCACCAGCCTTTGCGTGCACCTTCATCGTCCCATTCCTCTACGAAACGTCCCGCGTCGTAGTGCGCTCGTCGTTCGCATTGATCATGAATGATATCTCCGTATGCAAATAACGGCCTGTTCAACGGATCGAGTGCAGGCATTTCTCCAAACGTCAGGTAATGGACAAGCACAGCCGCTGTGTTAGCCGAGTTATGTGGGCATCCAGGCAGATTGACGACATGGAGGCCCGGGACCGCACCTTGCAATCCCAATGCTCCGGTAGGATTGGGTCCCGAGCGAACCAAGCCACCGTCCCAGGCGCACGCACCGACCGCGATGATGGCCGCGGCGCTGCCGCAGACTTCCTGCGCAATATCAAGAGCCGTGCGGCCGCCGATTGTGCAATACACGCCGCCATCCGCTGTCGGAATAGCACCTTCGACGACGACAATATACTTTCCCTTTTCCTCACGAACAACGCGCTGCAAGGCGGATTCGGCAGCCTTGCCGTACGCGGCCATGATGGTTTCGTGGTATTCCCAGGAGAAAGATTCCAGAACCAGATCTTCCACGGTCGGATGGCTTGTTCGGAGCATCGACTCAGTGTTGCCTGCGCAATCCTGAAACTCCAGCCACACCAGGACCGGCTTCTTCTTTTGACTGAGCGCAGTTGCTACGACCTGGGCATAGCTGGCGGGCAATGCAAGAGTCGTGGTAACCGCCGCGCAGAACTCCAGAAATCGGCGGCGCGATATGCCGTGACTCTGACACAGTTCAAGAACGGATCTGTCCATCGGACTCATCAACTCTCCGGCGCTCGACGGTGTGAATAAAGATTGGTGCGTCATGGCTACACTCTTTCTATCGATTAAGCAGTGATCTACTGGATACCGAGAGCGGACAGCACTTTGGGTTTGGCTACGTCCACGGCTAGCAAGTTGTGACAGATCGAACAATCCTGAGGAATGGTTTTGCCGTTTGCGGCGGTGTGACTGCCGTCATGACAACGGAAGCAGCCCGGATAGCTCATGTGACCGATGTTGTTGGGGTGCGTTCCCCATGTGACCTTCATGAAGGGGAATACATTCTGGCTGTAGAGGGTAACGAGCTCTTCGCCCGCCGACTTAACCAGGGCAGCCTTTGCGGCCAGAACCTCTGGATGCTGGGTGCGATAGAAGGCAGCAAGCTGAAGCGGAATCTGAGTGCTCGCTTCAGCTTCAGTGCCGTATTTGGCATTCAAGAGCAGCAGGCCTTCCTTGTGAACCCATGGGAGATCCGGGCTTATCCCACCTTCATCCATGGTGCGGTTGAGCGCATCTGCGGCAGTCATGAAGGGGTGTGCTGCGCGATTGTGGCAGTCGATGCAGTCCATCAGCCGTCGCTCGCCCTTGGGAATGCCCGTACCTGCCGGGAGGGAAGTAAACACTGTCTCCGAGCCATTGGAGTTCCGCCTTTGCACCCAGGGGATAGTTTGACGGGTCGGGTCTGTGGCGATGTACTCAATGTGTCCCAGATGAACGCCGTGAATCCCGCTCAGATGGGAGAGCGAGTCCCGGCCGCCTAGGTGCAACACGAGCACTGTCTGGGTCTCGGTATTCATTTCGTCGTCGGCAAAGGAGGACTTGACCAGAAGCTTTTCACCAACAAACTCGGCCGGCGTGTGACAACCCTCGCAGGTTTGCCGCGCCGGACGCAGATTCTGGACAGGGGAAGGAATGGGAGTGGGATAGTCGGGGATATACTTTGGAGCGAAATGCGCGAGTGGATGGAGCGTAACCTCAACAAGCTGTTTGGTGCCGTTCACCTTGGCACTAAAGTAGGCTTCCGCGCCCGAGCCGATGTGGCAGTCTACGCAGGCCACATGGGAGTGGGGGGATATTTTGTAGGCGGTGTACTCCGGACGCATGACATGGCAGGATTGACCGCAAAACTGGGGCGAGTCCATGTAGGCCGCGCCGCGATAGGTGGCGATAGACACAACCAGCAAGTTGACGATCGTGGCTACCAGCACGATGTCAAGGCCGTGCCGAAACATTCGATCATTAAGATCGACTTTGGGGAACTCGACCGGAATCTGTCCGGCTTTCTGAAGCTTTCTGCGGCGGAAGAAGACGCCTATCGGAATGAGCAGTAAGCCGGCAATGAACAGAGCCGGAAGAAGCAGAAAGAAAATGATGCCGAGATAGGGATTGGCGTTGGGCCGGCCTACAATCTGCACCAGCCAGTAGCCGATCATGGTCACGCCAGAGGCACTGGTGATGGCGCCGCCTGCAAGACTGATGGGGTTGTTGCCGAAGAACAGAGCCGGCCGCACCCAGCCTTCGCGGAATCTCTGCAACAAGGGCACCCCCGCTCCCGCTTCGCTCCAAATGAAGGATCGACCTTCAACGCCCGGCCGCGTTCTGCTAGTTCAATCCGCGGTAGAAGACCACTACGTCCTTGATCTGTGCGTCACTGAGCCCAGTGACCGGCTTCATCTTGCCCTTGCCGTTCTTAACGGCAGTAAACATCTGGTCCGGCGTGAGCGCCTTGATTGCCGGATCGGAAACCGGCTTGATACTCATCATCTTGGCCATTCCCGGGCTTGGAGTGCCAGAAGCGCCATGGCACATCTGGCACTTGGCTTTGTAAGTCGTCTGACCTGAGGACTGAGCGAAACACGCGGCACCGGCCAGAGAAACAACTACGGCCAGCGCGAGTTGGGATCGAAGTATTGTTCTCATTGCAAAGCTCCCGGAACTTGATCGCTTTAGATGGCGTAGGGACACCATTTGGTGGTTATCTCGAAACGGAAGAAGGTGATGGCCCGAGGTTCGGAGCACACTCCTGCCGAAATTCTATGAAGGAAAATCTAAAGAATTGCCGACTCAATAATCTGGTCAAAACTGCACACTTCAGATGGAACGCTCCTCTTCTCGGACAAAGCTCCAACTTATGAGCAAAAGTGACCAGTTTGCCAGGAGAGAAGGGCGGCATACTTTCACCTTTAGGCCGTCGAGGAGAACCTCGTGAAAATGCGGGAGAACCAGATGCGGGCAATCGCTGGTACGGATTTTGGCAATTTCCTCAATGCTTCGAGGTCGGGAGAGTTCGCTGATCGATTGTCCCCCGAAGCATTTAGTGAGTTGGAGGGGCTCAAAGTGTTCTTCAACTATGAAGCGAATACCGTCCTGTTCAAGGAAGAACAATCTCCCTCACAAATCCTGTTCTTGTTGACAGGGCAGGTGAAGCTATCGATGAATTCGATTGCGGGCAGGCGATTGATCCTCGGGATTGCCAATCCTGGAGAAACTCTAGGCCTCGCATCTGTCTTTTCAGATAGCAGGTATGACATCACTGGGGAGACCATCTGTCCATGTAGAATCGCGTCGGTCGACCGTAGTCACTTTCTTGAATTCCTGACGCGCCACCCTGCTGCATACAAGAACGTGGTACGCGAGGTGTCCACGGATTGCGTTCGAGCCCGCGAGCAGGTGCGAGCACTCGGTCTCGCGGTAACCGCACCGGCAAGGCTCGCCCGACTCCTGTTGGAGTGGTGTGCCGAGGGCCAGACGACAGAGGGTGGTACTCGGCTATTCTGCTCGCTGACTCACGGAGAGATCGGTGAGTGTATCGGTGCCTCCCGCGAGACAGTCACCCGCATTTTTAGCGAATTCCGATATCAGGAGTTGCTGGAATCGCGTGGGTCTACGCTGATCATTTCCAACCGAAGAGCGCTGGAAATTTATGCCGGCATGGGGTGAGCTTTTCGGGAGGCGGAGTGTAGCGGACTGGAATAGCGTCTCCCGGCAGGATGAGTTCGAGCGAGGTTTCTCTCGCTCGCGGACTCCAGGGCAAGCTTCTTCGGTTCTTACCAAGGATTTCAGTACTTCCGGTTCCTCCACGATCAGGTGGTGAGAACCGGGCTCGGTTAAAAAACTTGGTCCAAAGTTTGGTCCAATTGCGCGCCGAAAAGGGTCCAATTTCGCCTCTCGGCTCCTCTCTACTCCGTTGAAAACACATGCACTCCAACGTTCACCCTTCGGCCGTTAACCGAAGGGTTGTAGGTTCGAGTCCTACCTGAGGAGCCAATAAAATCAACAACTTAGCAAGCTAAGAACGAGCAGAAAACCCCCAAAAAGTGCCAACTGTGAAGACTTTTGTGCACCTGCTCC
>JBAPYY010000228.1:0-5723 GCA_049284975.1 Occallatibacter sp. | reverse complement strand
ACAAGGTGGAAAGCAGATTGCCCGCCGCACCTGTCAGGACGTAAACCGCCAGCACCCCCGCCCATCCCATCAGCGGCTCCGCCAGCAGCCCCAGGTTCCACAGGCACCACATGTTCGTCGCCAGGTGAATGATGCCCACATGCACAAACATGGCGGTAACAATGCGCCACCACTGCCCCTGCACCAGCACTGCACCGGCATTATCCGCGCCCCAGTACATCAGTTGATCGACGTTTGGGCCGGTAGCGCTCACGTGGTGCGCAAGCATCACCAGAAAGACCAGACAATTGATGGCCACCAGCGAGTATGTCGCTGGCGCGTAAGACCACGAGCGGCGCCTGCGCACCCTGGCGGGCGGCGGTGGATTGAAATCGGCGTCTGGACGCAGAAACTCCGGACTGGGACTCTGAGGGGAACTTCCCATTCCTCAACTTTAATGCATCCGGCTGCGCCATTGTGTGGATGGAATGTAAATTGTGCGAACGTCGCGGTACGCAATCGAATCCAACCGGGCCAGGCAGTTGGTTAATGTGATCTGAATCTCATTACGAAATGGCATTCGGTCGCTCGTTGAGATTACCCCTGCCATTCGATGTACTCTGGTGTTTGGCCGTCGCAATGTGGTGAGGCAAAGGATTACGCCGCGTGCGATAACCCCCGAAGGGAGCGGAATCGTGAGTCAGGATGGCATTTCAGAGAAGCGGATTCGGCGTGCGTTACTCAGCGTGACCGACAAAACCGGCCTCGTGGAGTTTGCGCAGGTGCTGGCGAGCTTTGCGGTCGAACTGGTTTCTACCGGCGGAACGGCACGTGCCCTGCGCGAGGCTGGCCTTGCCGTAGAAGACATCAGCGAATTGACAGGCTTTCCTGAGATGCTTGACGGCCGCGTGAAGACACTACACCCCAAAGTTCACGGCGGGCTGCTCTACATCCGTGGCAATAAGGAGCACGAAGCCGCCGTAGCCACGCATGGCATTGAGCCAATCGATATGGTGGTCGTGAATCTCTACGCCTTCGAGAAAACCGCCATCCAACCCGGCGTCGCCTTCGGTCATCTCATCGAAAACATCGACATCGGCGGACCGTCGATGGTGCGTTCGGCGGCCAAGAATTTTGAGGACGTGGCCATCGTCACGCGCGTCGCCGATTATCCGGCTCTCATTGAAGAACTAAAGAGTGCCCACGGCGCTTTGAGCCGTGCAACGCGTTGGCGGTTGGCCAAGCAAGCCTTCGCGCTGACCGCTGCGTACGACGCGGCCATCGCTAACACTTTGGACCAAATCTCCGAAGCACCAGCGCCGGATGCGCCAGCCGTGCTGGATTCAGCCGCATTGCCCACCACCCTGCGCATCAACTTTCCGCTGGCGCAGTCCTTGCGCTACGGCGAAAACCCGCACCAGCGCGCCGCTCTTTACTCCGATGGCTCGGGCCTCGGCGTCGCCGGCGCTCGCCAACTGCAAGGCAAAGAGCTGAGCTTCAACAACCTCGTCGATCTGGATGCCTGCTGGGAACTGGCGCAGGAGTTTGACGAGCCTGCCGCCATCGTCATGAAGCACACCAATCCCTGCGGCGCGGCCACCGGCTTGAACCTCCTCGAAGCCTACAGCAAAGCTCTCGCCTGCGATCCCGTCTCGGCCTTTGGCTCGGTCATCGGCATCAATCGCGAAGTGGACGCAGCCGCCGCCGAAGAGATAGCCAAGCTCTTTGTCGAGGCCATCGCCGCACCAGCCTTCACCGCTGAGGCCCGCCAACGTTTTGCCGCCAAAAAAAATCTCCGCCTCATTGAAGTCCACTCTGCTCCGCCTCGCCCCGTGGTCAAGCACGTCTCGGGAGGGTTGTTGATGCAGGACGCCGATACAGGCCGCATCAACGCCGCCGCACTCGACCCCGGCCTGAAGGTGGTCACATGGCGTCCGCCCACAGCCGACGAGTTGCGCAGCCTGCTCTTCGCCTGGCGTGTTTGCAAGCACGTCAAATCGAACGCCATTGTCTACGCTCGCGACGGCCAGACCCTCGGCATCGGTGCGGGCCAGATGAGCCGCGTAGATGCCGCGCGCTTCGGCGCCATGAAGGCCGTGCTGCCGCTTAAGGGCTGCGTCGCCGCCTCCGACGCATTTTTTCCGTTTCCCGACGGCCTTGAAACCGTCGCCCAGGCCGGCGCCACAGCCGTCATCCAGCCCGGCGGCTCCGTAAAAGATCAGGACGTGATCGATGCCGCCGACCGCCTCGGCATGGCCATGGTCTTCACCGGCATGCGCCACTTCCGGCATTGACCACCTGCGGTGGGGCCAACTGCTCGGTCGTCGCTCGCTGAGAGTTCGTGGCGGCTCACGGTCCTACCAAAATAGCTCCGGGTGCCGGGTGCCCCATCCGTTTCGCGCTCTTTGCGAAATGGGTGGGAAAGCACGAAATCGCCAATCCATAGCGCCTCGCACCAATCGTCACTCCCGCCCGTAATATGCCGCTTCTCGTCCATCTCTAGTAAACTCAACCCCAGAATGTTTCTTTCCTCCCGTACGATTTGCCGCTCCAGTTCTACGTTTCGTCTCTCCGCGCTTGCCGCGCTCCTGACGATCAATGCCTATTCGCCCGCATCAGCACAGGGCACGCACCTCTGGACGCAGTCGCGGCTGGAGGAGTTCGAGAAAGGCACGCCGCAGGGAGTCGCGCTCACGAGCGACGGCCATCTGCGCCAGGGGCCGGGCTTGACGCAGCTGCTCACCACGCCCTCCTCCTATGTCTGGTCAATTGCAGTGGACAAGGGCGGCACGGCCTACGTGGGAACTGCGTCTCCGGCAACCGTGCTGCGCATCGGCCCGGACGGCAAGCCGTTCACACTTTTCGAGACCAAAGACCTGAGTGTGCAAGTGGTCCGCCTCGGGCCCGATGGCACCATCTATGCGGCTACGCTGCCCAGCGGCAAAGTCTACAAGCTCAGACCCGACGCTACTACCAAACAGGATGATGCCAGCGCCGAAGTCGTCTTCGATGCCTCGAAGCTGGACGAGCCAACGACAACCACCGCCAAAGCTACCGAAGAAAAGACAAGCGCGGACAAAAGCCCAGAAAAATCCGAAACCAAATCCGAAGCGCAATCGCATTACATCTGGGAGATGACCTTCGACACGGCGGGGCGGCTTTACATCGCCACTGGCGGACCGGCAGCCATCTATCGAGTCGATGTAATCAAGCCCGGAGCTAAACCAGAACTGTTTTTCAAGAGCGACGAAGAACACATCCGCTCGCTCGCATGGGATACGAAGGGCAATCTGATCGCCGGCACGGACGGCTCCGGCCTGGTTTACCGCATTAGTCCCGAGGGCAAAGGCTATGTGCTCTTCGAGGCCCCTCGCCGCGAAATTACTTCTGTCGCCGTGGCCGCCAACGGCACAATCTATGCGGCCAGCGTGGGCGACAAGAGCCACAATCCGCTGCCGGCTCTGCCTGTGCAGGGGACTGCGACAATCAACATCACCATCGTTCAGCCAGGCTCGCTGCAGGCCGCCAACACCAGCGCTTCTGTGCCCGACGGCAGCGAAATTTATGCGCTTACCGAAGGCCAGGCGCCGCGCAAACTCTGGGCCGGCAAGGATGAGATTGTATACGCGTTGGCCGCGCAAGCTGACGGCCTGTTGGCGCTCACCGGCAATCGAGGCCGTGTCTTCAAGATCGCCGATGACGGCAGCTACGCCGACATCGCGCACCTGGAATCGCAGCAGGGGTTGAGCTTGGCCGTGGCGACGGACGCTGTTCTCATTGGCACAGGCAACACCGGCAAGCTCTGCCGTTTGTCCGCAGCCTCCGCAAGCCATGAATATGCAAGCGACGTGCTCGACGCTGGCGCGCTGGCCCGTTTTGGCCGCGTCGAGGTCGAGCCCGGCTCGGCCAATTACGAATTATTCACCCGCAGTGGCAACGTCGAACAACCCGCGCGCGGCTGGTCCGACTGGCAGCCGCTCAAAGACGGCGCGGTCATTTCGCCCGCCGGACGCTTTCTGCAATGGAAGGCTGTACTCCACGCAAATGGAGTGTTGGGTTCGGTCGCCGTGAACTACCTCGCCGTCAACGCCGCTCCGGTGGTGGACGATTTGGTGGTCGTTCCTGGCGCTCGCCTCATCGGCCAGGGTCAGCCCGCCGGCCAGCCAGCGACAGTCAACATCAGCTTCGCCACTTCCGGCCAGAACGGAACAACGGTTGACGATGGTAGTTCTTCCGCACCCTTGCAAGCCACTAAAGATCGCACCGCCGTCACCGTTCGCTGGGCTGCTCACGACGACAATGGTGATGACCTGACCTTCGCGCTCTTTTTGAAAGGGGACGGCGAAACCGTCTGGCGTCTGCTCAAGGACAAACTTACCGAGAAAGCCTACAGTTTTGACGCCGACCTGATTCCCGACGGCGGCTATCAGATTAAAGTCGTCGCCTCCGACGAGCCTTCGCACACACCGGGCGACGCGCTCACGAGCAACAAAGTCAGCGAACGCTTCGAGGTGGATACCACCCCGCCCTTGATTTCCGCGCTTCGCGCGGTTATAGCCGATTGCATGTATCAGGACTGTCATCCTGAGCGAGCGAAGCGAGTCGAAGGACCTGCATCTTCTTTCGTTCGCGTCACTTTCGACGCCGACGATCCCGTTTCGCCCATCGCTCGCGCCGAGTACTCGCTTGACGCCGGGCCATGGCAGTACATTGAGCCGGTGGGCAAACTCTCCGACTCCCGCCACGAACACTACGAAATTCTCGTTAACGAGCCAACCAGCTCCGAGGCGAGTGAGCATCTGGTCGCGGTCCGCGTCTACGACAGGCACGACAACGTGGGCGTGGCGAAAACTGTGATTGCGGCGAAAGAAAAGTAGACACAGGGAATCAGGAAAGATTTAATGCGATTCGAGCTTTATATAGCGGCGCGGTACCTCAGGGCCAAGCGGCGGCAGGCCGTGGTGGGCGTGGTCACCACCATCTCCGTCGCTGGTGTGGCTGCCGGCGTGGCTGCGCTCATCATCGCTCTCGCCATCACCAACGGCATGAGGCGCGACCTTCAGGACCGGCTGCTCGGAGCGTCGTCCCAAGTGGATCTGATGCGCGTTGAATCGGATGGTATTCGCGACTGGCAACCGCTGCTCGAACGCCTGCGCCACGTTCCTCACGTCACAGCCGCCGCGCCGGGAATCTACGGACAAGTACTCGTTTCGCGTGGCCCGCGCGCAGGCTTCGCGCTCATCAAAGGCATCATCCCATCGCAGGAGCGAACGGTCAGCAGCCTGCTCGAATCCATCACTTCCGGCTCGGCCAAAGACCTCGACCCGGAAGCAGCCAACGAGGACGCGCAGTCGTTTCCCGGCCAAAGTTCCGTCAACACGCCCTATCCGGCGATCGTGCTCGGCAAAGACCTTGCCGAAACCATCGGCGCGCAGGTGGGCGACAGCGTGCTAGTCACCAGCCCGCAGGGCGAGCTGACGCCGCTCGGTCTTGCGCCCCGTTACCAACGCTTCCGCGTGGCCGGCATCTTCCACTCAGGCTTTTATCAATACGACGCGGCCATGGCCTTCATGCGCCTCAGCGACGCGCAGCGCCTCTTCAGCGAACCTGACTTGCTCTCCGTCATCAGCTTCAAAGTGGATGACATGGACCGCGCGCCGCAGATAGCCCGCACCATCGAACATGCCGCCGGCCGTGGCTTCATGACCACCAACTGGATGGAGCAGAACCGCGAGCTCTTCCGC
>JBAPYY010000227.1:0-2135 GCA_049284975.1 Occallatibacter sp. | reverse complement strand
GGGCAAGGTTGGTACGAGTTTTCCAGGGAGACTTATCATGTTCAGCAAGCCTTTGATGTCGCTGCGCCGGTTCTCCGGACCTACGCTCACGGTCCTGTTCCTCTCCGCATGCATGTACGCGGGAGCTCAGGCACAGACTGCGCCAGCTGCGATCGCCAGTTTTGCCACTGGGGTGAATCATATTAATGCCGCCGCCCCCACCAAGACGATCGGACCCTTGGGTGCGATTGCGAATATCGCTACCGACAGCGCTGGAGACGTGCTCGCGGTCGATGCCGCGAACGGCGCTCTATATGAATTCCCCGCGGGCGGAGGCGACGCCATCGTGCTCGTTCCCGCAGGCGGACTAGCCGGCACAGCGGTCAACAGTCTTGTCGCCCCGGGGATCGCCATCGACAAAGCGAACAATCTTTATATCGAAGAGGGCAGCTGCATTCTGATGTATCCGTCCCCATGGAGCGGATTGTCCACGCTTGGACCAAGCTCATGCGGTACAACCGGCGCGGCGCCCACCTTCTATAACTTCGGAAGCGGATCGCAACCCTGGGGTCTTGCAATTGCCGGTTCCTCGTCGCAGGCTCTCTTGGTCGGCGTTAGTCCCAACGGCGCTACCGCGGGCGGAAGCATCGTCAGCATTCCGCTCACCGGTGCCCCGACGCCGTCTACAATCATCTCCGGCATGGCGGGAGCCCCGATTTCGGTTGCCGCAGATCCGTCAGGCAATATCTACTTTGTCGAAAATGGTTCGAGCGCTCTAGCAGGTGCCTATGAGGTACCCAGCGGACAAACTCCGACATCGGATTCCGGCCTCACCAAAATCTCCTCTTCGACTCTCACGCAGGTAACCGGAGTTGCCGCCGACAGCCAAGGCAATGTCTACATCAGCGACGGTCTGGCGGGAGTTTTTCTTTATCCTCATGGCGCTACATCTTCCAGCGCTGCATTTCTGGTAACCGCGCTTCCGGCTCAGGGTGAAGTTGCCTTCGTTGGCCATTCAGGCCTGTTTGTTCCAACCACCACGCCGCCACAGCCCAACCTTCCCGCTGATATTGCTCAAATCTCATTCAGTACCGCCCAGTTTGGCCCGCTAGCCGTGAACGCGAAGAAGCCTGCTCAAGCCAACATCACTTTTTCTTTTGACGCCAGCACAACCCCGGCCACGATACAAGTAATCGAGGCCGGTAAGAGCACTCCCGACTTCTCTGTCGTGAGCGGGGGCAGCGGCACCTGCCTGTCGCCTCAGTTGCAGGCGCCGTACGGGCCTGGGTCTGGAAACAGCGCAGCCAGTTGCCCGGTCACTGTCAGCTTTGCTCCGCAATCTGCAGGCAATGTCTCCGCAACCCTGGTCATGCTGGACGCCAAAAATAACCTGCTCGCTTCCATTCCGCTGAATGGCACAGGGATGAGCGCGGCAGTTCAGGTCACCTCGACTGTTCCATCTACGCCGGTTACGATTGGCGGCAGTTTGGTGACGCCCAGTCAGATTGCAGTCGACGCTGCTGGCAACCTCTATGTCGCCGATTCCGGCAAAAAAGCGGTCGAAATGTACCCCTCGGGTTCAGGATCGGGTACAGCAGGAACTTCCGTAGGTACGGGCCTCCTGGCTCCGACTGGCGTGGCAGTCGACGGAGCTGGCGATGTGTTCATTGCCGATAGCGGAAACGTCTATGAGATCCCGGAATCCTCAACTGCCGCCGGCTTGAATGCCAAAGGCCAAATCACGCTGCAATCCGGTCTAGGTTCACAAGTCCAACTGGCTGCCGACGGCATTGGCGATCTTTATGTTTCGGATATCAGCAACCAGAAAGTCTATGAGCTGCAGAACTTCAGCACAGGATGGAACGCCAGCCTGCCCGGCGTGCTCGCCTCGCAGACCATAACCCTCACAGGAACTGCATTCAGTGCGCCATCGGCCATCGCGGTAGATCCTTATAACAATCTCTTCGTCCTGGATGGCGGCACGGTGTACGAAGTGACACCGGCCGGAACCCAGACTCAGGTTCTTACCGGTCTGAATGGCGCTTTGGGATTGGCGATTGACCCCTCCGGTTCGCTCTACGGTGTCCACGTAGGCGGAGCTGTGCGCATTCCCAATCAGGCTGGGACGCTCAATAAGTCGGACGCAACTGTTGTGG
>JBAPYY010000226.1:0-2144 GCA_049284975.1 Occallatibacter sp. | reverse complement strand
CGAAGTCGCATTCATTTGCGTATACACATTGAGCAGTTGGTCCCACGTAAGTGGATTCTGCTGAATGTCGGTATTGGCGTCGACCATGGTGCCGGAGCCCAACTCCACGCGCACGTCTCCCCCGGTCGATGTGATGCTGTCAACGTAAAGGTCGCCGCTCGCTTGACTGACGTAAATGTCTCCAGTCGCGGTGGCATTGAAGTCGTCCTGCATGGAGGATGCGGTTTCGATATTCAGTGCCTGGGCGCCTGAGCCGGGCGCATTCGCTGTGCCGTTTGTCCCCAGGTTTCCGATGCTCCCGTCCGTGGCGGTGAGGGTGACCGCCCCGCCCGAGACGATCGATTGGGCACTCGCCGCCGTGATTGCCCCGGAGACCGTTGTCAGCGTGACATCTCCCGAAGCGGATGAGCTATCGGCTGTCGTGATCTGACCCACGTTCAGATTGCCCGTCGTCTCGTTGATCTGAATATTGCCCGTGGTCGACTGCGCCGTGATCGATCCGTCCGCGCCGGAGACCAAGGAGGTTTTGATGGCGCCCGACGCCCCGATTCCGGTGGAGGCCTGGAGGTCGATGCTTTGGCCTTCGATCGTCACGTTTCCGGCGGTCGAAATACTCGCCCCCGCGTTCGGGGTCGTGGTTCCGTTGTAGCCGGCCTCGATCGTCGTAGTGCCGCCGGCATTCTGGATGTTGCCGTCGACGATGACGCTGCCGCCCGACACGATGGAGACGTTGCCGCTGCCCGAATTGTCACCGATAAAGTCGATGTTCACCGGCAGGCTGGCATCGATGCTGTTGAGGGTGTAGGTCGTTTGGAAGTTCTCGGTTACGGTTTTCTCGTAGTAAGTTTTCTTGCCGTACCAGGTCGAAGTAGTCCAATTGCTCAACTGCTCGTTCGGCGCGACGTAGTATGTGGCGCCGTTGGTGAGACCCGATATGCCATTTGCGCTCGTTCCGGTATAGGTAAGCAGAGCCCCCGTTGCGGGAGCATTCGTCACACCCAGCTCGAGCATGGTGTTGGCGACGTCGGAAACACTGTAAACGTTGCCGCTGCTGTCTTCGAAAGACCCTCCATTTCCGGTCATCGATCCAAGGCTGATGGGCGTCCCGCCGTTCGAACTGCTCAGGCTTACCCAGTTGGAGCTGCTTACGGTGGTCGGGGAGTATGAATATGCGCTCGCGTCGGTTGACTGCCCGATGTAAGATCCATCGATGAGCGGCGTTGAGTACAGGTTTGTCGTGACCGGTCCCGAGATTTGGTTGCTAGATCCAAGATTAAAAGCCGAAACTCCAAGCCAGTCGGAAGTGGAGTAGACGTCCGTGGTCTGGGTTTCGGTCGCCATGGCTGTGGTCCAGTAATAGCGCTGTCCCAAGGCGGGCTGATAGTCCGTTGTCTTACTGGTTCCGAGGTCGGTCGGTGAGGTTACGTAGGTTATGGCTCCGCCTATTGTCGCCGGTTCATAGTAGGAGTCCGTGTAGGTGGCGCCGTCTTGACGGTAGTACTCGGTGACGAGCGGCTCGCCGTTCTGCGTGAAGGAGGTGTCGGTGATCTTGAGATATCCGGCCGCATCGCCCGTATCGATCAGATTGGTCACCAGAGTGTAGTTCGTATTGTTGGTGATCGAAACCTGGCCGTAGCCGTCGAGGACGTTGATTTGTCCGTCGCCGGTGGAGCAGATCTGGCCGTAGAGTTCCATATGGCCGCCCTGAACACTTACCTGCGCCAGTTGTATCTGTTGCGTTGCCGGGTCGTAGTAGGCATCGATGGTGTCGCCCGACGCGGTCGTGAGCTGGTACAAGCCATTATTGTCATTCTTCAGGCCCAGGTTCGTGAGCTGGGTCGACGACAAGGTAGTCCCCGATTGATACGCGGCATTCAATGCCTGGATCGCGGCCGCATCGCTGCTGCCGATGGTGACTGTCTGATCGGGCATGCCGCTCTGGATGGTGCCGCAGATGTTGAGGTACTCGGCCGAGATGTAAATGTTCTCGCCTTTGATGACGCTCAATCCCGGAGAGGCGTCCTGGGCTTCGGAGATGGCCGTGCCCATGCCGTCAAACCAATCTGAGGTGGAGTAGTCGTAGGTTACGCCGTTCGCTCCCCCAAGATTCAACGCGTCGTCGGCAACTGTCGACCACTGCAGCG
>JBAPYY010000225.1:0-5717 GCA_049284975.1 Occallatibacter sp. | reverse complement strand
GCGGAAGAGGTCTTCAGCAAACTTTGGCAATTGGCCGGTGCCGAAGAGGGATTTCGAGTTGACCATGAATGGCGGCAGGACTTCGGTGTAGCCGTGCTTGGTAGTGTGCAGGTCGAGCATGAAGCTGATGAGGGCGCGTTCGAGCCGCGCTCCTGCGCCCATGTAAACCGCAAAACGCGCGCCGGAGAGCTTGGTTGCGCGTTCGAGATCGAGGATGCCGAGGGCTTCTCCGAGTTCCCAGTGGGGTTTCGGCAGGAAGTCAAAGGTGGGTATATCGCCCCACAGTTTCACAGTGACGTTGTCGGCTTCGGACTTGCCGACAGGAACTTCGTCACGTGTGAGATTCGGACTGCCGGAGAGCAACTGGCGGAGACGGTCGTCGAGAGTCGCGGCGGCGGTGTCAAGCTCGTCGAGTTTCTCCTTGAGCTGTATGGTTTCTTTCATCAGCTCCTCTATTTGGGATTGAAGCTGATTTTTCCTCGATTCCAATTCGTTTAGAGCATTTTGGCCGGGCGCTTCCTCCGAAGGAATGCCAGAAATAGCATCTTCTATTTTTTGCTTAACTATTTGCTGAACGGCACCAACGGCGGTGAAAAATTCTTTGATGTTGAGGCCAGCCTGTTCGCGCTTCAGCGCGCCCACGCGTTGGCTCAACTCGTTGCGGCGGGCCTTCACCTGCTCCGAAGCAGTGATGGCCTCGCGGCGGCCGGCATCGAGAGCGCGAAAATCCCCCAGCAGCGCAACGGGGTCGGCCCCGCGCGCACGCAGTTTCTCTTCAACTTGTTCCAGATTGGCGCGTACAAATGTCAAGTCGAGCATTGCTCTTCCAGTTTACTTGATTTGGAAGGAGGGTTTGTGTTTGAAGTGGCGGGTCGGCCTCCGCTTCGCGGAGATGGCAGGTTAGCAAGTTGGCTGGTTTTATCACAAAGGCTGCTACTGTTCCGTTTGGATGGACTCGACAGTCTCTGTGGTTGGTCCGGCGTCTATCTTGCGTTGCCAGCCGGGGAGGCGCTGGTCGCCGGTGATGAGGCGCGCGCCGCGGGTGAAGGTGAAGTACGTCCATGTCCATGCGGCAAAGACGGAGAGGCGGTTGCGAAAACCGATGAGGAAGAAGATGTGGACAGTGAGCCATGTGGCCCAGGCCGGAAAGCCGCTCAAGTGGGCTTTGAAGGGCCATTCGACTTTGGCGACGGCGTCCATGCGGCCGATGGTGGCCAAGTCGCCTTTGTCCCAATAGCGAAAGGCGGGGCGGGAGCGTCCGGCGAGGTCGGCTGAGAGGATCTTGGCGACATGGTCGCCCATCTGCATGGCGGGCTGAGCCACGCCGGGAATTTGGTGGCCGTCTTGCTCGAAGTGGGCCAGGTCGCCCAGAACGAAGACCTCGGGCATTCCCGGCGGATTGAGGCGGCGATCGACGACGACGCAGCCACGGTGGTCGAGCGGCGCACCCAGCAGGCTGCCCAGCGGCGAGGCCGCAACGCCCGCGGCCCAGAGAGTAACGGCTGCATCAATGCGCGGACCGGCTCCGTTGACCTCGGCTTCAACCCAGCCCGGCCCGACTGCTGTGACGCGGGTTTGCGTGTGGACCTCGACGCCCAGACGGCGCAACGCGGCTTCTGCCTTGGCAGAGAGATCTTCGGGGTAGGTGGCCAAGACGCGTGGCGAACCTTCGAGCAGCAGCACGCGGGATTTAGCAGGGTCGATGTGACGGAAGTCGTGGCGCATATAAAGCTGAGCAATGTCAGAGATGGCCCCGGCCAACTCGACGCCGGTGGGCCCACCGCCGATGACGACGAAATTGAGCGGAGGGTGCCAGCCGTGTTCGACCATCTGGCGCTCGGCCAGTTCAAAGGCCAGCAGGACACGGCGGCGAATCTCAGTAGCGTCTTCGACGGACTTGAGTCCCGGCGCAAGCGGAGCCCAGTCGTCGCGGCCAAAGTAGGAGTGGGTGGCTCCGGTGGCGAGCACGAGGTAGTCGTAGGGGAGCTTGGAGCCGCTGGCGAGGGAGATCTGGCGCCCATCGGCGTCAATGCCGGTTACCTCGTCCATGAGCACCTCGGCGTTCAGCTGGCGGCGCAGGATGGTGCGGATGGGTTGGGCGATGTCGGCCGGTGAAAGAACGGCGAGGGCGACCTGGTAAAGGAGCGGCTGAAAGATGTGGTGGTTGCGGCGGTCAACCAGGGTTACGTCCACAGGCAGGCGGGCGAGGCCGCGGGCTGCGTGAATGCCGGCAAAGCCGCCGCCGACGATGACAACGCGAAGACGGCGGGTAAGCGGCAGTTGAAGCGGTCGGAGCAGTTCGCCCAAATTGTGAACCTCTCACTTAGAAGATGCCGGAGGGGGGCGATAGGTGGCAGGATCGCTGGGTTTTGTGGTTTTCCGGGCACTGGATTTGTGGGTGGTTTGGATTTGTAAAAGCTATAAAGGGCTGTAAATAGGTGGAACGCCCGTCCAAAACGCAGGTCCTTCGACTCCGCTCCCACCCCAGCGACGAAGACCCGTCGCTGGGGACCCCGGCGCGCTAGAACAAAACCGCGCCGAAGATGGGGCACCCGTTTCAAGGAGCATCCGGCATTCGTGCTATCCCACCCATTTCGCAAAGGGCGCGAAATGGATGGGGCACCCCGGCGTTGTGGGCACCCGCGTCATTTACGGATGTTGCTCGATGGCGATGTTGAGGCTGGCGGTGTTGCCGGTGACGGCGAGGCCGATGAGGTTGGTGGCCACGCCGGGGAGTGACGCGGGTGTGAAGTTGACGGAGCCGTCAAGGGTGGAAGAGGCAATTGCAGTTTGGGTGGCGAGCAGGTCAGGCTGGGCGCAGATGCCATGCGTGGGGCACGGCGGCGCCCAGGCATAGAGCGCCTGATAGAGCGCGACCGTGGCTCCGGCCATGGGGTTGCCGTCCATATCGAGGACGCGGAGGGTGATCTGGCTGGCCGTTCCACTGACGGAGAGGCTTTGCGAAGTGCCGGAGACTGCGGTGAGAGAGGCGTACTCCGGGCGTGAGCCGTAGGCGGTGTAGGTGACGCACTGATTGGTTCCGTTTACGCAGGCTTTGGCGGTGACGGTTTGGCCCTCGGTGAGCGGGCCAACAGTGAGCGCCTTGGCGGCGATCCCGCTGGAGTTGGTGAGGACCGCGCCACCCTGAAAGGTGATGCCGCTGCCAGTGGTTTGCCAGGTGACGGACTGCCCGGCGGCAGGATTGCCATTGTTAAGGACGAGAGCTTCGACCGTCCATGTGATGGAGGCCCCGGCGGCCAGCGAGAGCATGGGCGTGAGCGAGGCGAGTGTGGGAGGCGTTCCGCCGCAGAACTCGACTTCGAGGATGGAACCATTGGTGAGGGAAGCAGTGACGATTGACCATGCGCTGCTGACGGCAGTGACGCTCATAGTGGCGAGGCCGTCGCCGGTGGTGGTTATGGTGCAGGTTTTCTGGCCGCAGCCGAGGGTTGCTGTTCCGGTGACGACGGTGTAGGTGATGGCGACGCCGCCGGCGGGGACCTGGTTGGCTCCCAGGGCAATAACGGAGAAAGCCTCAGGCACTCCGATGGGCACCGTGCCCGTGGGCTCGTTGGCGCTCATGAGGGTGAGCGCGTCGCCTGAGGCGGAGTCATAACTGATGCCGCCGGCGATGACGGTTGAGGCGTAGTAAATGGGCTGGTCGTCCACTTCGACATTTACTGAACCTGTAACTCCGCTGGCGGCGGGAGGCGCGATGGCGGTGATTTCATTGGGCGAGATGCTGGTGATGATTGCTGCTTGGCCGCCGACCTGGACCGTATCAGCGAGGCGAAAACCCATGCCGTGGATGACGATTGCCCCGCCTGATGCGGGCAGGCGCGGCGGAGAAACAGTGTCGGCGTAGAGCACCCAGCCCTCGTATGCGTAGTCGGGGCGGCCATCGCCGCGCTCGTCAGCAACGCCGAGGCGGACCACGTCGTCGCCTGAAGCGGAGACCTGGAGCCAGCTTTCGCCGGTGGCGAGACCGTTCAACCCAGATTCGAAACCCACGGGCGCTGTGCCGGGCGGGGCAAATGCGTCCCAGACGCCGAGCGACGACATGGCCTTGGCGTTGGAGGGAGCGCCGGTTTCATCCAGCGCCTCGGTGACGACGGTGAATGTGCGTCCGCCGCGCACAGGGAAGGTGAACCAATCGGTTTGGCCAACCTGGCTGAGACGGCCGCTCCAGAAGCCGCTGGTGGAGAGCATGCGCGGCGTCGCTTCAGTTCCGATGGCGTCGTCATAGCCGCCGGTGGCCGAGTTATCCGCGTTGACGGTGAGCGTTTGCGCGCTGCCGGCAGACATGTTGGGCACGGAGATGGACGCAAGGGTTCCCGATGGCGCTGGCGAGCCGTCGATGTAAGGGCCGACGGAGTTCGAAAGGATGTAATTGGGATTCACCGGCTCGAATGTGACTTGATAATTGGCTGTGGTTGCGCCGGGAGGCAGCGGAATTCCGGAGAGATCAAAGAAGCCTTGCAACGCGGCATCGTTTGAGCCCCACATGGTGAGCGGATTCCCGTTCAAATCGACGAATCCGGTTATAGGGTTTCCGTGGTTGCCGCTGAAGGATGAGCCGGATACGAAACCCACGGCGTACTGATAAAGCGTGTTGCCATTCGAGTCGAGCGGGCGGGCGACCACATTCACGCCTTGCATTCCCAAGCCATTTTCAAAGCTGATGGTTCCCTTGATGGAAACCGTGTTGGCCGCAGTGATCTGCTTGCCTGGGAAATTGGCCAGGTTGGCCGCGGTGATGGGATAGATGCGATTGAGGGCGGCGATGTCGTCCCAGCGCAGGACTGAGGGGTTGGGGATGCACGCGCCGCCGGTGGGGCCGCAGAGACCGCTGACGGGCTGCATCACCGGCCAGCCGTCCAATTCTTCTGTCTCGTTGGTCTCGCCGCTCGAGAGCGCGCCGGGATTCACCTGCGCGTAGTCGAGGCCGAGAATGCGGCCAAAGGCACGCTCCAGCTCAAAGCTCATCATCTGGAGCAGGTTGGCGTTGGTGGCGCAGAGGCCGTTGAGCACGATGAGGCCGTGAGCGATGGTGGCATCCGGGTTAACGTTGTCGAGCCAGACGTAGACGCCGTTATTCTGGCAACTGTTTTGCTGGCTGACTCCGTTGCCGAAGATGGCGTCGATTACAGAGCCGTCGGCGTCGAAGATTATGCCCAGCGGATAGGAAGTTGCGGAGGGTGTGACGTCCGCAGGCGCGGCAATGACGCCCAGTTGATTGAGTTGCTGGCCGGTCACAGTGAAGTTTGTGCCGCTGACCACAATGTTGGCGCCGCTGACGTCCTCGTTTAACGTGCCCTTGTCAGTGAGCGTAACGCCGGCGGTGGGAATGGCGTTCCAAGGTGCCGCAGCCGCGTCGACCATGGCGCGCGCCTGCTGATTGGAGACAGAAGCGTTGAGCGAACCTTGATCAACGTAGTAGTTCAATTGGCCATTGGCCCAGTGAAGAGGCTGGCCCAGGACGCCGGGATTGAAGAAGCTGGTTCCGGCGACGAATTTTGGACCGCCGGCCAAGGCCGCTGCGGGCACGAGGAACGAGGCTGCGAGACAGGCTGCCGTGCGGCGCGAGAGGCGGGAGTGGAACATGGGCGACGCTCCAGGTGGAGGGTACGGCAAAAAGAATGGACTTCACCTCAGGGGCTGAAGCCCAACGAGTTTTGGCGAGATTATTTGTCAGGGTTAAAACCCTGACCTACCAG
>JBAPYY010000224.1:0-2162 GCA_049284975.1 Occallatibacter sp. | reverse complement strand
ACGTGCCAATCCCAGCGCGTATAGCCGTCGCCCAGGTCGGTCTTGGCTACAAACTTTCCATTTGACACGTCAACCAAATCCTTAGGAATGGCGACGCTGATATCCATGCTCTCGACCTCATCGCGCCATTGATCCTTGTTAGGCCACCAAACGCTCGCGCCATCGCCTTCACAGGCGGTGTTAATCCACACGCGTCCGGCAGGGTCCTTCTTGAAGGTCAACCCTCCAAAGCGCCCAATCTCCACTGGATGTCCCGAGTAATAAAATTCAATCGAGTAGACCTGTCCCGCGTGCAGCGTCTCTGGAAAATCCACAAAGACCGCGCCTGAGTCGCGTTCGTACTTGAGCTGCGTCGTACCCATGAGAATCTTGTCGATATTGAACGTCTCGCGAAGATCAAGCTGAATGCGCTTGCCGTCGGCGAGCATTTTGAAGCGGATCGTATTCTTGCCGCTGATGAACTTTTTCTCCGGATCGACGCGAATATCCAGGTGGTAATAAAGCAGGTCGTTGTTCGCGCGATAAGGCCCATACGCCCCGCGCAGTATCGCAGCCCGCGTAGGCGGCGGAACGCCTGCATCATTCAGTTTTACGGGAGTCTTCTGCGCGGCAGGAGTAACGGCGGGTTTGGTCGTCTGGCTCGGCGCTTGTTGAGCAGTTTGCGCTGTGAGCGAGCCCGCAACTATAGCAGCAAGAATCGCGATCCTTGCTGCAGAGTATTCATAAGCCAAAAACCGCATGGAGTTGCCCTGTCCCCAATCCCTGTTTCTAAATCAGTTCCACGCCCCACAGATCATGCAGGTGCAGCACGCCTTCAACCTTGCCTCCAGCATCCACCACCACCAGCGAAGTAATCTTCCGCTCTTCCAGAATAGCCAGAGCAGTAGCGGCCAGTTCTTCTGCGCCAATCGTCCTCGGGTGAGCGTTCATTGCCTCGGCAGCCACCCGGCTCAGCGCCGCACCGCCCTCCCGCTCCAGTAATCTTCGCAGATCGCCGTCACTGATCACGCCGCGCAAATGGCCCCGCTCCTGCACGGTCGTCACGCCCAATTTCTTCGACGACATCTCATAAATCACATCGGTCATGGGAGTCGTGGGCGCGACCACTGGCACTTCATCGCCCGCGTGCATCAGGTCGCGCACCTTGGCGAGTTGCTTGCCCAGCTTGCCGCCGGGATGCAGCTCGGCAAAATCCTCCGCGCGAAATCCCTTGCGCAAACTCACCGCGATAGCCAGCGCATCGCCCAGCGCCAGCATGGCGGTAGTCGAGGCCGTCGGAGCCAGGTTCAACCCGCAGGCCTCGCGCTCCACGCCGCAATCGAGAGCCACATCGCTGGCCTTAGCCAGAGTTGAATTCTGATTGCAGCAGAAGCTTACGAGCGCGTCGCCCTTGCGCTTGAGCGTTGCCAGAAGGCGCAAAATCTCTTCCGTCTCACCGCTCGCCGACAGAGCCACCACCACATCGCCCGGCATGAGCACGCCCAGGTCGCCATGCACTGCCTCGGCAGGATGCAGAAACAAGGCCGGCGAACCGGTGGAGCTGAGCGTGGCGGCAATCTTCTGCGCAATGATTCCGCTCTTGCCCATGCCTGTGACCACCACGCGCCCACGCTCCTCGCCGCAGCGCAAAATCAGCTTGACGGCGTGGTCGAACGCGGCGGCCATAGGCCCTTCAAGCCGTGCGGCAAGTGCTTCCAGAGCCGCCGCCTCGGTGCGCACCAAAGCAGCCGGCGCAGGCGTGCGGTCCGGTTCGGAATCGGAGTTGGAACGGGGCGGTCTTTCTTTGTCGCTCATCGGTTATTGATGGTATCAGTTTCCACCTGCGGTGGGGCCAACAGCCGCTCACGCGGCCGCAGAGGTGAATGCGGAAATCCATTTCCCGCGCCTCTTTTTTGGCGCGGGCCAGCCGAAGGCGACTGGCCCCACCGCAGGTAGCTCGTACAATATAAAACGAAGAGGCGAATCCACGTGAAGCGCAACACAATAGTTATCACTGCCGTTCTGTTCATCCTGGCCGCCTTTGCGTGGGCTGGCTGGGCAAACTGGGAATATCGCAAACAAGCTGCCGAGCGGCTGCTGGCCTCGTCTGCGCAGGCTGAACTGGTTCCCGCCACTGGAGACAGTGGAAGCCCGCTCCAGTTTCTTCCCGCTCTCCTAGGCAA
>JBAPYY010000223.1:0-1965 GCA_049284975.1 Occallatibacter sp. | reverse complement strand
CTTTCGAGGAGCTGCCCCCGCGCCAACAGCATCTGTTGGTCTATGGCCCGCCCAAGAATGAGGCCCCTCGAACCGGCTTTCACGGCGTTCTCTCCTTCTTGCGCGACAGCATGGAAGAGTCGAACAGCGATTCCTATCGCGAGTCGATGATGAACTACATGTCCGCGACACCTTGTCCGATATGCCGCGGCAAGCGTCTGCGCCCGGAGTCGCTTGCGGTGAAGATCGGCGGTCTTTCCATTGGCGACTTTACCGCGCTCCCGCTCAATCGAGCACTGTCGGCGGCCATCAATCTCAACTTCACTGCGCGCCAGTCGCTGGTAGCCGAACGCATCCGCCGCGAGATCGCGGAGCGGCTGGAGTTTCTGTGCGCTGTCGGCCTCAATTATCTTTCGTTGGATCGCAATGCGGCCACACTCTCCGGCGGCGAAGGCCAGCGCATCCGCCTGGCCACGCAGATCGGCTCCCGGCTGCGCGGCGTGCTCTACGTTCTGGATGAGCCTTCAATCGGCCTTCATCAGCGCGACAATAACCGTCTGATTCAGGCTCTGGAAAGACTGCGCGATCTGGGCAACACGGTGCTGGTCGTCGAACACGATGAAGAGACTATCCGCCACGCAGATTACGTTCTCGATCTTGGCCCCGGCGCCGGCCGTCTTGGCGGCCAGGTGGTTGCACAGGGAACGCCCGCTGAAATCATGGCTTGCCCGGAGTCGCTCACCGGACGCTATCTGTCTGGAGTTTCGGAGATGCTGCAACGCGACCATCCTCGCCCGCTTACCGGCAAGTGGATCACGGTGACCGGCGCGCGCGAGCATAACTTGCAGGACGTGACGATTCGCATTCCTCTGGGCGTAATGACCGTGGTTACAGGCGTCAGCGGCAGCGGCAAGAGCACCCTGATTAACGACATTCTTTACCGGTCTCTGGCGCAATCCATCTACGGCTCACGCGAGGAGCCAGGCGCGCACGATGCGATCACCGGCGCCGAACAGATCGACAAGGTTGTCCGCATCGACCAGTCGCCCATTGGCCGCACGCCGCGCTCCAACCCGGCCACATATACGCAGGTATTCGCGCCCATCCGCGACCTTTTTGCCATGCTGCCCGAGGCCCGCGAACGCGGTTACAAACCCGGCCGCTTCAGCTTCAATGTTGGCGGAGGCCGATGCGAGGCCTGTCAGGGCGATGGGCAGCGGCGCATTGAAATGAACTTCATGCCCGATGTCTATGTGCAGTGCGAGGTATGCAACGGGCGCCGGTACAATCAGGAGACGCTGGCGGTAAAATTCCACTCGCACTCCATCGCCGACATTCTCGAACTGACCATCGAAGACGCGCTCACCGTGCTGGCTGACGTGCCGCAGGTGCGCCAGAAGCTGCAAACACTGGTCGATGTTGGCTTGGGCTACGTTCACCTGGGCCAGAGCGCGACCACGCTTTCCGGCGGCGAGGCGCAGCGCATGAAGCTGGCGCGCGAACTGAGCAAACGCCAGACGGGCCGGACGCTTTATTTGTTGGATGAGCCCACCACCGGCCTGCACTTCGACGACGTCCGCAAGCTGCTCGAAGTTCTGCACCGGCTCGCCGATCTGGGCAACTCGGTCATCATCATCGAGCACAATCTGGACGTAATCCGTAACGCCGACTGGATTCTAGACCTCGGCCCCGAAGGCGGTGAAGATGGCGGCCACATTGTCGGCCAGGGCCGCCCTATCAAGATTGCCGCGACTCCCGGTTCTTACACAGGCCAATTTCTGAAACGCTATTACACTTCAACCAGTGGCCGTCTTGAGCCCATTGGTCTCGACGGCGAGTCTGCTGGCGTAGATTCAGCCGACAGCCAGGGAGCGCCATCTGTTCCGCGACTCTCGACAGAAGGCGTAGTGAATGGCAGATCCAACCCTGAGGACCCTCAGTCAAAACAGAGCCAGCCAGCCGATTGCAAAAGTATAGCTACAAAGA
>JBAPYY010000222.1:0-2279 GCA_049284975.1 Occallatibacter sp. | reverse complement strand
AGCGGCACCGCTTCCACCAGCCGCAAATACCGCTCGCGCGTCAGAGCTTGATCCGAAACCGGCAGCGCCTCGTAAAGCGCAATCGCTTCCTTGCTCAGGAACCCACGGCTCAGGATCGTCTCATAGTCGCGAATGCGCAGCCCCGACTTGCGCACGCGATTCAAAAAGACTTCCACGTCGCGCGCATCGAAAGCAGCATCGATCAGGGCATGCAGCTTTGCATATCCCTGCTCATCCCGCACCGCGATTGCTACCTGCTCAAATGCCAATTCCAGAACCTCTCAAAACAGCTTTCAGTTCTCAGCTTCGTCCTGCCTGCGCCCGCCGCATCGGCTCGTTCCACCAATCCCGAAGCTGACCGTCGAAAGCTGATAGCTGACAGCTAGTTCCTGTAGCGGGAGACGGGACTCGAACCCGCGACCAACAGCTTGGAAGGCTGTGACTCTACCACTGAGTTACTCCCGCCCTAAAACCAGTGGTCAGGAGTCGGGGGTCAGGGGTCAGTTTCATCCTGTTTCTGCTTGCCGCCGACGTTTACCTTGCGCGGCTCCAACTGATCCCTAATCCCTGTTCCCTGATCTCTGCATTTCTGGAGCTGATGACCAGGATTGAACTGGTGACCTCTCCCTTACCAAGGGAGTGCTCTACCAACTGAGCTACATCAGCCCGCTAAACCCGAAAGCCAGCTAACCGCTACTGGCTGCCTTTCTCTTCCTGCCGGCGGATCTTCTCCGCCTGCCGGGCTAAAACCGTCTTCAATGCCAGCCCGCCAAGCACGACTAGCGGAACCAGCCTGATTTCCACCGGCTTGCCATCGACGTCGAAAGTTCCGTCGCCGATCGTGAACCATGCCAACAGAGCCAGAATCCCAAACAGCACAAGCGCAATCCAGAATTTCCGATCGAGATCACCGCTCTGACCACTGACCACTGTTTTCTGGTTCCCTAGTCCTTACGTCCCTGGTCCCTGTTTTCCTGGTGCACAGGGGAGGATTCGAACCTCCGTAGCTCGCAAGGAGCGGCAGATTTACAGTCTGCTGCCATTAACCGCTCGGCCACCTGTGCCCATATTGTCAACCACTCTTCCCGCGATCTCCGCGGCTCGGTGGCCGTTTTCCCTGGCTTCGCTTATCCACTTCCGCGCACGCCGCAACGTCCGGGGTCTTCCGGACTCACGAGCCTGCGCCTGAAGTGGGATTCACTGCGAAGGACAGGCCCGGCGCTAACAAATGCTGGCGCCGGTAAACTTTCGCCGCCTTCGGCTGCCTCGTTTGTGGCTTCCGTTTTGTGGAGCTGGCGAAGGGATTTGAACCCCCGACCCTCTGATTACAAATCAGATGCTCTACCAGCTGAGCTACGCCAGCTCTTACCCACGGGAAACCGACCCGAGGCACCGAAAAAACGCAGACACACCACAACTTTCCGCGTTCTACGGCACAGAACTCAAGGTTAGCATAGTGCCCAAGCCGGAGCAAACACGGAGAGACAGGGAATAAAGAGGAGGGGCCGGGGAATCGAAAGAACCTCTCCGTTGCGATGAAAAAATGGGCCTGAAAATCCCTCATTTCCGGTTACGCCACCCTTGGAAGTAAGCTTCCTGATCGCTGGACGAGCGCCTAAACCGAAGCTTCAGTCAGCGAAGCACCGAGGCGCGAAGCCAGGTGGCTGAGTTCGAGAGATGCTCTTCTCGTGTCTTCAGCACCCTGAATGGTCTGTTTTGCCGAAGCAGCCACGCCCCCGATGTTTGTCGTGATTTCACCGATCTTCTGAGCGGCTTCGGTGACGCTGCAGCCAATTTCGTTCGCTGTAATTGTCTGTTGTTCCACCGCTGCAGCGATGCTGTTGGAGATGTCATTGATCGACTTGATGATCGTCGCGATCTCGACGAAGGCCGTGGCAGCTTCCCCGATACCGCTCTGAATCGCCTCGATGGTCCGGCCTATTTCTCCGATGGCGCGAGCCGTTTGCTTGGCGAGTTCCTTCACCTCATCCGCGACAACAGCGAACCCCTTTCCGGCCTCGCCGGCGCGAGCCGCTTCGATGGTTGCATTCAACGCCAGCAAATTCGTTTGCCGGGCAATGGCATTGATAACGTTGACCACCTTGTGGATCTCGCGGCTCGATGTCTCAAGTTTCTTCATACTGTCCTTGGCCGACTCCGCCACATCCACCGCGTTTCTTGCCACACCTGCCGAATCATTGGCATTTTTTGAGATCTCGCGAATGGACACTTGTACCTGCGAGGCCGCGCCGGCAACCGAAGACACAGTGCTGGATACC
>JBAPYY010000221.1:0-12350 GCA_049284975.1 Occallatibacter sp. | reverse complement strand
GAGGTGCAGAGAGGAATTGCGGGGCGGTTCAAGGCACGGCGTCTTGCCATGAACCTAACGCAGAGAGAACTGGCGGCTCGCTCGGGCGTGACCTGGAGCTCGCTGAAGCGATTTGATCGCGAAGGATTGATCGCGCTGGATTCGCTTCTGAATCTAGCCTTGGTGCTGAATTGCCTTGACGATTTCGACAAGCTGGCCGTGGAAAGCCGGCCAGTCCCAGCCGCCCAATCGCTCGACGCCCTGCTGGCCACGCCGGCGTTGCGGCGCAGAGCGACGGGAAGAAAAGGACGCGGCCATGGCGGATACCGCCCCTGCGGTTCGCGAGATGACGAATGACCTCCCCGGCTTCAGGGACACCGGAAAACGGATGCTGGCTACCTGTAGAGAGGGAGTGAACTTCTTGCGGGAGCCTCGCATGTACGGCCTGAGCCCGTGGATGCCAAGCGAAGCCTTCGAAGGCATCTCCGACCCACCGAAGTTGTTGAACCCGAGAACGGTCATCGGGAAGTCGGAGCTGAAGGCTGAAACCCGGAAGCGGAAGCTCAAGTAACGTCACGGTTTGATAAGAGCTTCGTTGTCGGAGTGGCTCGCTTCGCCTATTTACCAGTTGTTCATCAGGGGCGAGTCGCTGCTGGCTTCCTTCCGATATTCCTGCACCCGCCCCTTGCCGAAGCGGTGATTCTTCTCTGCAAGACCATCGTGAATAGAGGCGACTTGCCGCGTTACTCTATATCCACTTATGGCTTTTGGGTACAGCATCGGCAATCGGCGCTACAGCTTTGCGGATCTGCGCGAACTGCTGGCCAAGGCAACGCCGTCGCGCAGCGGCGACGCGCTGGCTGGTCTGGCGGCGAGTTCCGCAGAAGAGCGAGTGGCCGCACAGTTTGCCCTTGCCGATCTGCCCCTGACGCACTTCCTCTCCGAGCAGGTGATCCCCTACGAAGATGACGAAGTAACGCGGCTGATTGTGGACACCCACGACGCGGCGGCGTTTGCGCCCGTGCGTTCGCTCACCGTAGGCGAGTTGCGCGACTGGTTGCTTTCCGACAACGCCACGGCCCCGCGGCTCTCTGCGCTGGCTCCGGGGCTTACGCCGGAGATGGCCGCCGCCGTCAGCAAGCTGATGCGGGTGCAGGATCTGATTGCCGCTGCCGCGAAGATGCGGGTCGTGACGCGCTTCCGCACAACAGTTGGACTGGCCGGAAGGTTGAGCTCGCGCTTGCAGCCCAATCACCCCAACGACGATCTGGCGGGCATTCTGGCGTCCATGATCGACGGCCTGTTACTCGGTTCCGGAGATGCAGTCATCGGCATCAATCCCGCGGGCGACAGCGTGACCACTACCACACGGATGCTGCGGCTGATCGACGCACTGCGCCAGCGCTTTCAGATCCCAACGCAGAGTTGCGTGCTGGCGCACATCACTACGCAACTCGCGGCGCTTGCAGAGGGCGCGCCGATGGACCTGCTTTTCCAGTCGATCGCCGGTACGGAGGCGGCAAACCGCAGCTTTGGCGTGAATCTGGCGTTACTTGACGAGGCGCATCACGCGGGGCAAGCTCTGCGTCGAGGCGCGGTCTGCGCCGACGGGAGTGTGGGCGACAACATCATGTACTTCGAAACCGGCCAAGGCTCTGCGCTCTCCGCCAACGCGAACCACGGCGTCGATCAGCAGACGCTGGAATCTCGTGCCTATGCCGTTGCCCGTCGGTACCGACCCATGCTTGTGAATACTGTCGTTGGCTTCATCGGTCCAGAGTATCTGTTTGACGGCAAGCAGATCATGCGCGCCGGCCTGGAAGATCACTTCTGCGGCAAGCTGCTGGGACTGCCCATGGGCTGCGATGTCTGTTACACCAACCATGCCGAAGCCGATCAGGACGACATGGACGCGCTGCTCACGCTGCTGGGCGCTGCCGGGGTCAACTACATCATGGGCGTTCCCGGCGCCGATGACGTGATGCTCAATTATCAGAGCACCAGCTTCCACGACGCGCTCTATCTGCGCAGCGTGCTGGGACTGCGGCCTGCTCCGGAGTTTGAGCAGTGGCTTGCTGGCGATGCCTTACGGCGCCTTATATTGGAGGCGGAGCATCCCGAGAGGTTGCTGCTATGAGCGAAATCGAGCTTCCTGCCACGCTTGCGGGGCGTTTGCGCGCGCTGACTCCAGCACGTGTGGCCCTGGGCCGCACCGGAGTCAGCCAGCGAACGGGCGACCTGTTGACCTTTCAGATGGCGCACGCTCAGGCGCGCGACGCTGTGCAAGCTCGCCTGGAAACCGCGACCCTGGTGGCAGCGCTGGCCAGCCTTACGGGTGGAAACGTGCTGCGGCTGCACTCCGCAGCCGTGGATCGCACAACCTATTTGCACCGCCCAGATCTGGGCCGCAGACTCGACGAGGCCAGCCGCGCCAACTTGTGCTCTGGTGATTGGGATCTGTCGATTATTGCAGCCGACGGCCTTTCGGCGATCGCCGTCGAGCGCCATCTGCCTCCGCTCCTGGAGCAACTATTGCCCAGGCTGACGGATTGGCGGCTGGCGCCACTGGTCGTAGTCGAGCAGGGACGCGTCGCCATCGGAGACGAGATTGGCGCGGCGCTCGGCGCAAAATTGTCGGTGGTCTTCATTGGCGAGCGTCCGGGACTCAGTTCGCCGGACTCGCTGGGCGCCTACATTACCTGGCAGCCCCGCTCCGGTCGCACCGACGCCGAACGCAACTGCATCTCCAACATTCGCGCCGGTGGGCTGAGTTACGCCGCTGCCTCCACCCAGCTGAGCTACTACCTGGCCGAAGCCCGCCACCGCCAGCTCACCGGAATTGGCCTGAAAGACAGCTCCCCACAACTCATTGAAGGATGACAGCTTGGCTGAGGCAACTGCGGATGGTGCTCGGTCTCTGGTTTTGAGATGCAATGCCGACTGAACGGGACCGATTGCTCCGGCCCGGTCTAACAAGTCTCACAATCCGGGACGAGAATCATCCTGTTCCACTGACAGCTTTTGAGGCTTTCTTGGTGCAAATGGCCCTCGCGTTGGCTAGTTGCGCATGGAAACCAGATTTTGCTTCATAATTATTCCACATAATCCACAAAAGTGTGTATTCTGTGGTTGGCGGATGACCACAGAGCCGCATGGCCGCACCTGGTCCTTGCAAATTATTGCAGCCGTGAAAAGAGAAGAGGAGAAAGAATGATTCACAAGACCCGTTTGTTTACTCCCGGACCGACGCCGCTTCTTCCTGCGGCCCAGTTTGCCATGGCTGCGGCCGATATGCACCACCGTACGCCGGAGTTTCGCGCGCTATATCAAAAAGTGCTGGCGCAGTTGAAGGTTTTCGTCGGCACGCGAAACGATGTGCTGCTGCTGGCGAGCTCGGGGACGGGCGCGATGGAGGCTTCGGTTTCAAATCTCACATCGCCCGGCGACCAGGTTCTGGTGTTAACGGCGGGCAAATTTGGCGAGCGTTGGGTGGAGTTGGCTAAAGCTTTTGGCTGCGTGGCCGAGGTGGTGAAGGCGCCGTATGGCGAGACCTTCGATCTGGCCGCGGTGCGCAAAGTGCTGAAGCCTGAGCATCGAGCGGTCTACATGCAGGCGACGGAAACCTCGACGGGTGTACGGCACGATGTGGAAGCGATTGCCAAGCTGCTGAAGGAAGCCGGCAGCAAGGCTCTGTTGGTGGTGGACGGGATTACCGGCTTGGGCACCACACACTTCGATGTTGATGGCTGGGGAATCGACGTGCTGATTGGCGGCTCGCAAAAGGCAGTGATGATTCCGCCCGGTCTGGCTTATCTGAGCATGAGCGAAAAAGCTTGGGCGGCGATGGAAGGGGCGAAGAATCCTCGCTTCTACTTTGACCTGCGCAAGGAGCGCAAGAACGCGGTGAAGGGCGAGAGCGCGTATACGCCGGCGGTGGCGCTGATTGCCGGGCTGGGCGCGGCTCTGGATTACATTGCCGGGCAAGCGGGCGGCGACTTGGAAAAAGGCCGTATCGCCCTGGTGAACAACGCTGAGGTGAACGCGGCGGCGACGCGTGAGGGGTTGGTGGCGTTGGGATTCACGCTCTTTGCGCCTACGGCTCCGGCGGCTGCTGCAACGGCCGTGGCTGTGCCCGAAGGAATGAATTCGGGCGAGGTGGTAAAGGCTCTCAAAGCCCGCTTTGCGCTGGTGACGGCCAATGGTCAGGGAGAGATGCAGGGCAAGATCTTCCGCGTGGCGCATCTGGGATTTTTCGACTATCTGGATACTGTCGCGTTTCTGGGTGCGATGGAGCACATTGCAAAAGATACGCTGAGTCTGCCGGTGGATTACGGGCATGCTGTGGCGGCGGCGCAGAAAGTGTTTGCGAAGGCAGCTTCTAGCCACTAGCTTCCAGCTGCTAGCTTGCTGTGCGCTGACTAAGGTTTGTGGTCTCCCACCCATTCGCCAAGAGCGCGAATGGATGGGGCACCCGGCGCTGACTTAAGTTTGTGGTTTCCTACTCTTGCGACAGAAGGAAGCCGCATGGATGGGGAACGGAGCTTTTAGCTAGAAGCTAGAAGCTAGAAGCTAGTAGCAAGGAGCTTTACAAATGTCCGAACTAAGTTTTGGGGAGAAGCTGCTGATCGCGCGCAAGCAGCTTGACCTTTTTCAATACGAGATGGCCGAGCGGTTGGGAGTTCACGCCAACTCGCTTACCAAATACGAACGGGGCGAAGGCAAGCCGCACGCGGCGGTGGTGCGGATCTTCGAGATTCTGTGTGAGCAGCACAACATCCGCTTCGACGAGTATGAAGCCGCGCGTAAGAGCAAGGGAGACACGATGAAGATCATTCTGGCAGAGAAGGTTTCTCCGGCAACGCTGGCCGTGTTTGCGGCTGAACCGGGGTGGGAAGTGTTGACACACGACCAACTGGCGGACGGGCTCCCGGCTGCCCTTGTCGATGCTGACGCGCTGGTGGTGCGCTCCGCGGTGCAGGTGGACAACGCTTTGCTGCAGCGCGCGCCCAAGCTGAGAGTGATTGGCCGCGCTGGAGTAGGCGTGGATAACATCGATGCCGAGGCGGCTACGCGGCTGGGCATTGTGGTGATGAATACGCCTGGAGCAAATGCCGTGGCCGTGGCCGAGCTGACCATTGGGTTGATGCTCGCTCTGGCGCGCAAGGTGCCCGCAGCCAATGCGTCAATGCACGCCGGCAAATGGGAGAAAAAGATATTGCAGGGCGCGGAACTGCGCGGCAAGACGCTGGGCATTCTGGGGCTGGGCCGAATCGGTCTTGAGGTTGCAGCGAGGGCACGCGGTTTTGGGTTGGAAATTGTCGGCAGCGATCCGTTTGTCTCGGCTGCAGTGGCGCGCGAAAGCGGCATACGGTTGGTGACGCAAGAGGAGTTGTTCGCCAGCGCGGATTACATCACGCTGCACGTCGGGCTGACGCCGCAGACTTCGGGGGTGATCAACGCCAAAACTCTGGCTGCGATGAAGAAGGGCGTGCGGATTGTCAATTGCGCGCGTGGCGAGCTGATTGATGATGCAGCGCTGGTGGACGCGCTGAAGTCGGGTCATGTGGCCGGCGCGGCTCTGGATGTTTTTGCTGAAGAGCCGTTGAAGAACTCGCCCTATGCAGATTTGGACAATGTGATTCTGACACCTCACATTGCCGGGTCAACGGCAGAGGCGCAGGAGGCCGTAGGCATCCAGATTGCGCGGCAGGTGCGCGATTATCTCAAACTCGGAGTGGTGCAGAATGCCGTGAATCTGCCATCGCTGAGCCATGAGGAGTACGTTGCTCTGGCGCCGTACATAGATCTTGCCGGAAGGCTGGGCGGGTTCCTGGCGCAGGCGGGACTGAGCGGCGGAAAGTCCGGCATTGAAGCCATCAACTTGATCTATGGCGGCACGCTGGCCGACGCCAGGACCGAGCTGATGCGCAACGCGGCAATCGCAGGACTACTGGCAGGTTCAGAAAATGTAAACCGCATCAACGCGGCGACGGTGGCCGAGGAGCGGGGAATTCGCATCCACGAAGAGAAACAGGAGTCGCATCGCGGAGGCGCGGCCAGCGTGTTGACGATTGTCTTGCACACGGCTGCGGGAACGAGCCGCGCCAGCGCTACGGTGATTCACGGCGAGCAGCCGCGACTGCTGGAGTTCGACGGCATCGACATTGAGACGCCGCTCGAAGGCAATCTGCTGGTTTGCCGCAACCTCGACGTGCCGGGCGTGATTGGCAGGATCGGGACCATACTGGCCGAACAGGGCGTGAACATCGCCAACTTTGCTTTGGGCCGCGAGCGGTCAGGACCGAAGCCGGTGAAGGCGCTCTCCGTCGTGCAGGTGGACGCGCCGGTCTCCGATGCGGTGCTGGAGGCTCTCGGATCCATCGAGGCGCTGCTCGAGGCGCGGTTGGTTAAGCTGCCGGAGGCTGGATATTGAGGCTTTGGAGTTTTCGTGCAAGATGAGTGAGTCCAGATTCAGACATAAAGGAAGGGAAGATGCGCTAATTAAGGCGTCTCGGGGGAGCTTTCTTATTGTTGCAAGCTAAGGCTTGGGCCGGGGAGAATACACTAAATGGCGGAGAGGGAGGGATTCGAACCCCCGATAGCCTTGCGACTATGTCTGATTTCGAGTCAGGTGCATTCAACCGGGCTCTGCCACCTCTCCGCGAGTAGCCCTTCCTATTAAATTTAGCATAATCTGACCTTGAATCTCCGCATCCATGACCGGCGCTGTTTAGCCCATTAACCCTTTGTGGCCAAGTATGCTGCGGAGATAGGAGATTTGACCGACGTGGAGAGTCTCATGCATGGCGAGGAAGTTCACCACGCCGCTGATCATGCCATCGGCGCTAGGCGGTCCCTGTTTGGAGGGCTGCGAGAGAACTTCGCCTGAGGCGGTTTCCATTGCAGCCGCAAGCAGCTTTGAGGTCTCGTTCCAGGCTTCGATCAGTGTGGAGGACGAGGGGTAACTGACTGCTTCGCCAATCTGTGATCCGCGCTCGAACAAGGTGAGCCACGGCTGCGACCATTCAGTTCCTAACCGGCCGAGCACTGCCTTGCGCGCCCAGATCACGTGACCGACGATCCATGCAACATGGTTCGACTGATCACTGGGGCGGCTTAGCCATTCCTCAGGTGTGAGGTCAGAGACCAATCCCGCGAGGGTCTTGGAGTTGAAGCGAAAGTTTTCTGCTGCGGCTGCAATGACTGCGGGAACTGGCATGAAGGTTTCCTGATTCTTACGGGTTGCAGGTGCTGAAGCCCTCTCACATGTTTGAGCATTCGATGGACAGCTAAAGTCTCGTCCCGATACAAAACGCAAGCGAGCAAATGATCATGCCCTGCTGAGGTAAGCGCCCTCGCTGGTATCCACGCGGATTTTTTCGCCCTCGTTGATGAAAGAGGGTACCTGGACCACGAGGCCGGTTTCCGTTTTGGCTGGTTTACTGACGCTGGAGGCGGTAGCCGATTTGAGGCCCGGCTCGGTTTCAACGACGGTGAGTTCGACGGAGGCGGGCAGGTCAACACCCACGGCCGTGCCGTCGAAGTAGCTGACCTTGATCTGGAGGTTGGGCGTGAGGTACTCGATGGCGTCGCCCAGAGTGGAGCCCTTGAGAACGGTCTGTTCGTAGTCCACAGGGTTCATGAAGTAGTAGTCGTCGCCGTCGGCGTAGAGAAACTCCATGGAGACCTCGTCCACGACGACCTTATCGATGGCGTCGGCGGAGCGAAAGCGTTCCTCGAACATGGCTCCGGTGCGAATGTTGCGCAGCTTGGCCTGGATGAAGGCGCGCAGGTTGCCGGGGGTTCGGTGTTCGACTTTGAAGACCAGATGCAGTTGGTCTTTGTGTTTGATGATCATGCCGGGACGCATTTGTGTGGCGGGAATCGACATCTAAGTTGGAGCTCCTTGCTCTATCTGCGGACATCCCGCAGGAAAATTTGGCCTTGGCCTTTCTTCTTATTGTAACTTAGGGGCGGATTGGCCAAGCTATCTGTTGCTCGGCTGTTTGGCATCGTCCGCTCGCGAGGGAGTTTTGACAATCTCCGGCTCTCTCTCAGTCGTCCTAATCGTCGCTTTCCCGTCTTCTTCGAGTGTGAAAATCACATTGATCTTGATCTTTCTTACCGTTGGAACGCCGTCAAGCAGGTATGGCCGATATCGCCAAGTTCTCACGGCCTTTAGAGACTCTTGCTCCAAAATCGCCGGCCCGCCGAGGACACGCACGTCTGCGACGACACCAGTCTCCGATATTGTCGCCGCGAGTATAACTGTCCCGGATATTCCTGCCGCAATGGCGGCGGGCGGATAGATGGGCTGTGTTTTCCTTAGGTAGGGGCCCATAATGTGTGAGCTGATTGTGATCGGTTTGGTGATTTGATGACCGTTGTTTCGCGACATCTCGGTGGTCGAGGATTGCGCAAAGACGACGAGTGCTGGTGCGCAGAGCCAGAGACACGTCAGGATGAAAATGCCAAACAACCTGTTAGTCGGCACCGTCGCATGCGATCTCAGCCGATAAAGGTCCATATAGAATCTGACACCGGCGCACGGGGGAATGTTCCCAGGAAGGGAGGGAGATTCGCTGTAGCTGGGGTTGGTGCTTGTCTGGACAAGCGTGGCCGCGTCGTGGCCAGCTTTAAAATGGACACCAGGCTGCTTCCCAACCCCTTTTTGTCCGGAGATGAGACCCCCGCGGCTGTGGGATGAAACGCCTATTCCGTGCTGCCTTCACCACCAAGATTACAGGATGGATTGAAGACGATTGATGCAAAGGTGCCGGCCAATTCGGCGGTGCCAATTCCTTGACCCACGGTGACGAACAATTCGTTTGTTGCTCCATTCGCCGTGGCTCCGCCGCCGAAGGCAACTCCCCAAAGGTTATTGAGGACAATCGGCCTCCCGTGCTCGTCTCTCATCGTACCCACAAACTTGCCGGTTGTAGCATTGAATCCGTTGATGGTGCCGTCGACCGAGTTGTTTGAAACCAGCAGCGTATTGCTCAGCGGCCCAAAATTGGCGGGAGCGAGGGCGACACCCCAGGCCTGATTCAGTGTCGGTCCCTTAATCAATGTCTTCACAAAGGTGCCGTCTTCCTTGAAGATATCGACGTAGCCGCCGGCGCCGACGTTTGGAACGGCATAAGTGACGTAAACCATGCCGTTAATGTCCTGGACGCCAAATACCGAGAAGGTCGATGGGACCGCCGGATCTCCGAACGACTCCACCAGATTGAAGTTGCCATCGAACATGTCGATTTTATTGTTGGCGTTGTCCGCCGCGTAGAGGAGATTCCCCGAGGCATTGCTGGTGATAGCCAAGCCCGTGTAACTCGCCTTGCTGGCAGAGTTATCCACTACGAGGGTTGCCAGGTTCTTGTTGAGGCCCGGCCAGGCGCTGATCGTACCATCCAGCGTGGCAAAGATGAATGACGAGGACGTGCCTGAAACCTGGAAATCCGTCTTCGATCCGTTGTAAACAATCCCAGTTGGTGTACCAGGGCCGTTTAGTCCTGCCGCCTCGACCGGTCCGTTTCCGGCGGTGGGTACCACAACTTTGAGGGCCTCTTCAACTCCGGCTGCAGTATAGAGGGTTGACCAGCCGGTGTCGTTATCGCTGAGCCACCACGGCGAACCGGCGCTCCGCGCCAATCCCCAGGGATTGGCCAGCAGCGGATCGATGGTTGGGGCATGCGAATCGACTTGATTCGAAACCAGGTTGGTAAGGTGATACTGTGCGTGGGCCAAGGCCGAAGCCACGAGAAAGACGAGGCCGAGGCAGGGGGCGACTAAGGTTCTGCGAACCAGCATATTTCATTCCTCCAGGGGAGAATTCGGGAGCAGAGAGAGGTTGAAACCACGCGTCGGAGCGACTGGTCGCGAAACCTTCTCTGGCCTCTTAGCTCGTGATCGTAGGTCGAGTCGCGACCCAAGGTTGTCATCCGTCTGTCACCAGTCTGTTAAACTCCCGCTGTTCGAACAGCCCGTCTTACTTTTGCCGCGAGAAGGCGACGGGCCAACTGTGAAATTTCAAGAGGTTGTCCATTCGAAGCGAACCGGAGAAGCTGGTTGCCGATTCGGAAGCTGCGCCACTGCGCGGATTGACGCGCGTGCGGCTGCTCTGCGAGACTTGCGCGCATGGAATACAGAGGGAAAGTGGAGTACGCAGAGCAGCGAAAGCTGCGCGCGCGGAACACGCGCATCTATCGCGCTTGTCATTGGCCGATCTGGATTTTTGTCTTTTTTCTGGCGCCGGGACCGCTGACGTTCAAGCTTTTTGCGCATGGGTTCAGCCTGGGCAACTCGCTGTGGCTGGGGCTGGTACTTGCCGGGACGGGACTGGCTGCGCTGCGTGGACGGCTGCCGGGCGCAGAGCCGGCACCGTATATTCTGCGCTTTGACGAGGACAAGCCGAATCCGCTCTACCGGAGGGTCTGCTACACCTTTGCGTGGACGGCGGCGTTGAGCTATGGGCTGCTGAACCTGAGCGGTTTGCTCATTGCCGCAGTAACCGGCGTGTGGTGGATGAAACAGATTTACAACTACGCCTACCTGCCTCTGGCGGGGGTGATTCTGTTGCTGGGCGCGCTGGGCAAGCTGCCGCGCGTGGAGCCCTCGACCAGGAAAGAAGGGACGCACCGGCGCTACTTCTACGGCACGGTATGGGCGGTGACGGCAGCGCAGACAGTGCTGCTGGTGCTGTGGAAAGTGCTGCCGTTGACCGCCACAACAGGATGGGTAAAGCTGGGAGCGTTTGTGGGCGTGCTAGCGCTGATGGGCTGGTTGGCCTATCGCGGATTGTTGCCACGGACAAGACCGATTTTGCCAGGCGAGGACATGGTGGCGGACTGACCACTTGCGGTGCTTGGCACCTTGGACTGCGTGAGTTCCCACCCGTTCGCAAAAAGCGCGAATGGATGAGGCATCCAAATCTGAATCTCTACTTTGTCAGTTAACGCATCGGCTGGTACGGCTCGACCAGCAGCATATCGGAGAGGATGCCGCGCTCCTCGGGAGTGAATGCGCCTTGGTAGCGCTCGGAGTTGAGCACAGTCGGGCGCTGCTCAAGTGGAACCGCGCGCAGATCTTGGAAAGCGTGTTTCATCATCGCCTGGCGTCCGAGGGGCAAGGCAGCCCAGCGGCGCGCGGAAAGATTGATGCGCATCTGCTCCTGCGGCGGCAGATGCTCCAGCATCTCAGCGCGGGCGATGCGGCGCTGCCGCTGCTCCTCAGACAACTGGTTTACCGCATGCAACTGCCGCACCACCCGCTGCTGCTCGCCAGGTGGAAGCCGGCGGAAGTTGGGGTCGCCGCGCAGCATGCGCTCTTGCTCCTGCACGGGAAGATTGCGGTGCTGGTTGAGCCAATCGCCCAGATGGCCTGGCGGGCCTTGAACAGGCGGGGCGTACCCCGGATAAATGGGGCGGGCAAAGCCGGGGCCGAGGTAAGGCGGGCCCGGATAGCGAGGACGGGGCGCTGGATAGCCGGGCGACCCGCCACGCGGGGCATTTGCGCGCGGGCGTCCCTCGCTCTGCGCTCCGGATTGGGGCCGAGAAACTTGCGGCCGAGCTGCGGGTCCGCCGAAGCGCTGACCAAAAGTCCCAGACGCTGGAACACAAAGCATGACCGCTGCCGCTGCAATGGCTGCGCGGCCAATCTTTCCCGTATTGTGTGTTCCGGTCGGCATTCTTTCTCGTTCTCCGCCGCTGGTTAAGAAGCTACTCCGCACTTGAGTTGTTGCTGGAGAGATCCTCCAACTGGTCCAGCAGTTGGGCGTTGTTATCCATGGTCTGCAGGTCATGGACCACGGCAGCTTGATTTGGAGGGGCCAGCGGCTGGTTCCAATCGGAGATGCCGAGATAGGTTCCTCCGCCGAGCAGTAAAACGACGGTTAGAGCCATGGCCGCCAACGGGCGAACATGGGTCTGCGGTCCGAATACGATGCGCGCGCGAAGGCGGGCATACCAGCCCTCCGGCTCGGCCTCGCGCTCTTCGCGCAGTCGCGCATCGAGCCGGGTGAGGAAATATGGATTCGGCTCCGGAGCTTTCCAGGTATCGAGGAGCGCCATGGTTGCCCGCAGCTCATCCAGCTCGCGGCGGCATCGGTCACACTCGGCGAGATGCATTTGAAGCTTGGCCGGCAAAGCGGCAGGCGCAGCGTCCCCATCAAGCAGCATGCTTGCCAGCTTCGCTTCCACTTCCGCGCAATTCTTTTTGGTCCGTCCCATCGGTACCACCCCATTTCCCGCCGGCCACAGCCCGGCCCGTTCCATCCGAATCAATTCAGCTCAAACAAAATCCTTCAACTTGTCTCTCAACGTCTGGTAAGCGCGGAAGAGCAGCGACTTGATTGCCGACTCGCTCAGCTTGAGCAC
>JBAPYY010000220.1:0-2905 GCA_049284975.1 Occallatibacter sp. | reverse complement strand
ATATTCACGCCGCTCATCAGAATCATCTCGGCCGCGAAGGAGATGGCGGCGACTCGGCTGGCCGCTGGACCATAGCGCAGGTTCAGGTATCCGGGGACGGAGTGCGTCTTGCAAACGTAGTAAAAAGGCATCATCACGAGGCCGAGGAAGAGCATGGCGGGAATGGCGCCAATCCAGTACCAGTGCGTGGCCAGGATGCCGTATTGGTAGGCCGAGCCGGCCCAGCCCATCAGTTCAAGCGAGCCGAGGTTGGCCGAGACGAAGCTCAGGCCGGCAATCCACGCGGTCATCTCGCGTCCGGCCATGAAGAACTCTTCACCGGTGTTCGATCTGCCCTTGAGATAGAAGCCGATCCAGATCACCATTCCGAAGTAGATGGCGATTACGGCAATGTCCAGGGGGCGCAGATGCGCCAGAGGCGCGATGAAGAAAGCAAGCAAAGCCGGAGACGGCGGCATCGCGAAGTGGCCGATGGAGTTCATAATCACGGTTTCAATCCTCTGACGCCGCCGTTATGCGGCTCCTTCGTTGCGATTTTGCGGCGACAACCGGCCAACCCGCCTGGCCCGCGCAAGGTTCTATTTCTGTCCATACGTCGCACCCGCGCCGTGCTTTCGGAAGTAATGCCGGTCCATCAGCGCCTGAGAAACGCCGGTGCTCTCCGGGCGCAGAACGGTCGTGGTAAATGCCATTCGCGCCACATACTCCAGAATTGCGGCGTTGTGCGCGGCTTCCATGGGCGTCTTGCCCCAGGTGAACGGCGCGTGCCCAGCCACCAGCACCGCCGGCGTGGCCATAGGGTCAAGACTGTTGAAGCGGCGCACAATCGCCTTGCCCGTATTCAATTCATACTCGCCCTGAATCTCGGTATCGCTCAGCTCTGCAGTAGCTGGCACAGGGCCATGAAAGTAATCCGCATGCGTCGTGCCGAAAGCAGGGATGGAGCGGCCGGCCTGTGCCCATGCCGTAGCAAATTCCGAATGCGTGTGAACTACGCCGCCGATGGCAGGAAATGCACGGTAAAGCTCCAGATGAGTCTCCAGGTCGGAAGAAGGCTTCATGCGCCCTTCGATAATCTTCCCATCCAGGTTACAGACGACCATATCTGCCGGCGCCATCTGGTCGTAGGGAACCCCGCTCGGTTTGATCGCTACCAGTCCGGTCTTACGGTCGATGCCGCTGGCATTGCCAAAGGTAAAAAGCACCAGCCCGCGACGAACGATCTCGAGATTGGCTTCGAGAACCTCAGTTTGCAACTGCAGCAATTCCACGAATCTCTCCCACAGCGAGTACGCATGATCTTCGCCGGAACCGGACAAGTCTATTCTGCGCCAGACGGACGGCGGGCCGATGAAAGTAAACCTTTACCTGCGAGGGTCAAACTAAATCTTTCTGCCATTGCCTGTCAAGTTTCCGTTCATCGGAGTATCCTGTAAACGCATTCTTAGCGCCCTATGACAGATCGTGTGCCCAATCCCAAACGCCGCTCTACACAGAGTCCGGAGCACGCGGATATCCATACCGTGGCACGGCTCGCCAATGTTTCCATTGCCACAGTCTCGCGCACCATCAATCACATCCCTACTGTCAATCCCAAATTGGCCAAACGGGTTTGGCAAGTTATCGGAGAGCTTGATTATTTCCCTAATACGCAGGCCCGCTCTCTGGTTTCTGGACGCAGCCGGCTTCTTGGGCTCATCGTCTCTGAGATCACCAACCCGTTCTTCCCCGAATTGATCCAGGGATTCGAGGACGTAGCCGTCGAGCACGGTTACGAAATCCTGATTGGCTCAACCAACTATGACCCCGAACGGATGAAGCGGTGCATTCGCCGAATGGTGGAACGGAAGGCTGAAGGCGTCGCTGTGATGACTTTCGGCATCGAGGAGCCGCTGCTGGACCAATTAGCGGACCGCAAGGTGCCGCTGGTGTTTGTTGATATGGGGCCGGAGCGGCCGGGCATCAGCCTGCTGCGAGTGGACTATCATCACGGAATCCGGCAAGGCGTACAGCACTTGGCCGCTTTGGGGCATAGGGATATAGCGTTCGTCACCGGGCCGATTCGCCTGCATTCGGCGCACTCGCGCCTGGCGGCGTTTCAACGCGCGGTACAGGAGTGCGGCATTGTGGTCGATAAGGGGCGGATCGTTGAAGGCGACCATACCATGGAGGGGGGCATAGCTGCGGCGGAGAAACTGCTGGCCGACGCCAAGCTGCCGACGGCGGTAATGTGCTCGAACGACGTGACAGCTATCGGAGTGCTGCATGAGGCATATCGAGCCGGCCTGCGGGTTCCGGATGACCTCTCTGTCATTGGATTTGATGATATTCATATCACTCAGATGACGATTCCGCCGCTTACCACGATCCAAATGTCGTGTTTTGAACTGGCCAGGTCAGCCGTCATGGCGCTGAGAGCGTATGTAGAGGGAACACCAGAACCGAAGCGTGAATATCTCATCGAGACCCGGCTAGTAGTGCGCGAATCGACAGGGTTTCCTCGAGGCACAATGCACGGTCTCCCAAAAAGCAAGAGCGCAGAATCGAGCGCGCGCAAAAAACTGTCAACTGTTCGATGAACTCGAGAAATGAGCAATTGTTATGGATCGGATTAGTAAGACGGTCCCCTGAGATTGATCCGTACGACACTATGGCATCAAATTGCCGGCAGACCTATTCCTCATGCTTCGAGCGAAAGAAATAAAGCGTGATTTGCGTCGAACTGCTGGCGCATCGGTCCCTCCAACAACTCAACATCGCCATAGTCAAACTGGTTGAGCGCCGCGGAGACACCGCCGGAGCCAGGCATGACGCCGGCTTGCGCCATCTGCGCCCTTGTGAACGAAACGGCGGCCACAGCGGAACCGGCTTTCAGAAATGTTCTGCGGGTGTGGGGCATGATGAA
>JBAPYY010000219.1:0-7296 GCA_049284975.1 Occallatibacter sp. | reverse complement strand
GTCTGAGACCACTGCCAGTTCCTCGCGTTCGCCCTCGTGGCCGGTTGTTCCGCTGGCCTGCGGGTTGATACTCGCGCCGTTTGCCTTGGTGCGCCGACGCAAAATGTTGTGGCTGGTTGCACTGCTGGCATTTCTGGTGGGTGGCGTCACCAGTTGCACATCCTCTAACGTCATCTCGGGCGGAACGGCTCCCGGCTCCGGGTCAGGCCCCGGCATTACCGCGCCGGGGACTTTTCCGGTTGTTGTCACAGCCACTTCCAACGGCGTCCAACATCAGGTCACACTCACGCTCATCGTGGACTGAACGGACCCGTGGACAGGAGCCAAACGCTATACTTTATCTTCGAGCTTTCAACGCGAACGCGCGCAACCGGCCGTTCTGAGGGCGCGAATGGGGAAGAGCAACAAATGACAGCCAAGGTAACCGTTAAAGAAGTGGAGCGTGTGGCCGAACTGGCCCACCTCGAACTCGGGCCGGAAGAGACTCCGGCCATGCTCCGTGATTTGAACGCCATTCTGGATTACGTGGCTGAGTTGAACGAGCTGGACACGACTGGCGTGGAGCCGCTAGCGCAGGTGAGCGAATTGGCCAGCGAATTGTCACTCGAAGGCGCGGGCCAGGGCGCTCTGCGCGCCGACGCGCCCCGTCCGTCGCTGGATCGCGCTGCCGTCATGCCTCTCGCCCCGGAGACCGATGGGGTTTTCTTCAAGGTTCCCAAAGTGATTGAACGATAGCGTCCCACTCGAACGGATTTCACCTCCACGGAGTAAGCGCAAAAGGTGCCAAAGAGAAGCCGGAAACCAAGCCAGGAAACGAGGAAGATTCACTTGTCGAGCGAAGCTAAACCAGCAGAAACTTTTGTGGAAAAGCCGAAAACTCTGGCCGAGTTGCGCGAAGGAATTGTCTCTGGCCGCACCAAAGCTGTCGATCTGGCCGCCGGTTACTATGACCGCATCGCACAGAAAAATCCGCGCCTGAACGCCTATCTGAGTCTCACCAAAGACCGCGCGCTGGCACAGGCCAGTCGTGTGGATTCGCTTGCCGCAAAGGGTGATCCTCTGCCCGCTTTAGCCGGCATTCCGGTGGGAATCAAGGATGTGCTGGTGATGAAGGGCGCTCCGGCCACGGCAGGGTCAAAAATTCTTGAGGGCTATCGCCCACCCTATGACGCCACCGTAGTTTCCCGTCTCGAAGCTGCGGGCGCGGTGCTGCTGGGCAAGCTGAACTGCGACGAGTTCGCCATGGGCTCGTCCAACGAGAATTCGGCTTACGGGCCGGTGCGCAATCCGGTGGATACGGAACGCGTTCCGGGTGGTTCGAGCGGCGGCTCGGCGGCGGCTGTGGCGGCCAATCTGGCCGTGGCCACACTGGGTTCCGACACTGGCGGCTCCATCCGCCAGCCGGCCAGCTTTTGCGGAGTTGTGGGCGTATTGCCCACCTATGGCCGCGTCTCGCGCTACGGACTCATCGCCTTTGCTTCGTCGCTGGACCGCGTGGGGCCATTTGCCTCGAACGTTTGCGATGCCGCCGCGATGCTGGGCGTTATCGCCGGCCACGATTCGAACGACGCCACCAGTTCTTCGGCTCCTGTTCCCGACTTTGCCGCCGAAAGCGATAGACCTGCCTCAGGGCTGCGCATCGGCATTCCGGCCGAGTACTTCGGCGAAGGGCTTGACCCGGAAGTGGGCGCGGCCATTGAGAAGGGAATTGCCGCGCTGAAGGCCGCCGGATGTACCGTGAAGCCGGTCTCGCTGCCGCATACCCGCTACGCTGTACCGACTTACTATCTGATCGCCACGGCCGAAGCCAGCGCCAACCTGGCCCGCTTTGATGGCGTGCGCTACGGTTATCGCTCGCCGGCTTCGGAGAACCTGGCCGCCATGTACAGTCACTCGCGCGATGAGGGTTTTGGCGCCGAGGTCAAGCGCCGCATTCTGCTGGGGACCTATGCGCTGAGCGCGGGCTACTATGACGCCTACTATTTGAAAGCTCAACAGGTGCGGCGTCTGCTGGCCGAGGAGTTCCTGCGCGCTTTCGCCGAGGTGGACGCCATCGTAACTCCCACCGCGCCCACGCCGGCGTTCAAGCTGGGCGAGAAGACTGGCGACCCCCTGGCCATGTATTTAGCCGACATCTTCACTGTGACAGCCAGCCTCGCGGGCATCTGCGGTGTCACGGTGCCTTGCGGCAAGACCAGTGGGGGACTGCCGGTAGGCATGCAAGTGCTGGCCCGCCACATGAACGAGAGCACAGCCTTCTGTGTGGCGCGAGCCGTGGAAGCTGCGAAGATTTAGGAGCAAGTTGAATGAGTAAGACTGCAAGACTTTGGATTGTGAGTTTGGCGGCGATCTTTGCTGCCGCCTCTGTAGTTTCAGCTGCCCCGCGCAAGGCGCATAGCGTGGTTCTCGGAGCGGTCAGAAAGGTGGCTTACTCGAAGACTGGCGACCCGGCAGGCGCGGCTCCAGCGGAGAACGAGCTGAAGGTTCGCGCGCTGTTGGTGGACAGCGTTTTGAAGGAGTGGACCACCGGCGACGCCCACGATGTGACTGACCGCAGCTTTGTGGTGCGGCGCGTAATCCGGCTCAACGACGCTTTGCCCACGGACAAGCCCAGCGAAAAACCCGCCCCAACGGCCAGCCATTGGGTTTGGCAGCGCGGCCCGTGGCTGCTGGTAGACCGCGCTACCGGCCACATCATCGCTCTGAAACTGCCCCACTACGACCCCGGAGTAAGCCAAGTGAGCTGGTTTCGCGACTATGGTGCCTATTGCGGCTTAACCCCAAGCGGAAAGAGCCTTTATGCCGTGGTGGCTCAGGTGGCGGCGCGCAAGGCCGTGCTGGCGGAAAAATTATCCGCCTTCAACCCGGAGAGCCATCCCGACCCGGTCTGTGCGCCCTCTGAATGGCAGCGCGATCCTTTGCGCATCACGTTTCACCCCACCGGCAAGGAGCCGGCGAGCTTCGATATCGTTCCCGGCTCGGCAGTGCTGGTGGAGGACGCGAGCGACGAGCCGGAAACTCCCGCAGCCACGCCGGAGGCTAAACCTAAACAGTAAAGTTGGGTTGGACGCCGCAAGCGTGGGAACTCATTTGGCTTTGGAAAAGAGTCGCTGAACCGTACTCTCCACTGCAGAGGGAGCGTGTCTTTGCCGTTTTCTTTCTTTGCGAATCTCTTTTTGCAACTGCCATAGAGCCCACAACAGAAAAGTCTCAGCCATCGCGAGCGGAATCAAGAATAGGAACCGAAGATCAAATTCCGACATGGCAGGGTCTCCTCTCGCTGCTTCAGCGCCGTCAAATGGAGAAGCGTACAACCGGGCCGCGGTGGGAAGCCGGGCTATTCCCAGTAGAGATCCGAGTCGGTAAGAACGGCATATTCAATCTGTAAAGGTTTTATAAAGGCTGGGGAATTGAGTGCGTGGCCACAGGCGATGTCCAGCGCCGAGGTGGGTTAAACGCGGTTCGCCTTGACACAGCCCCGGCTCCGCGTATCTTATCTATCAAGGCACTCTTTTTGGAATCCGTCCGAAACTGGCGCAAGGGAATTGGCGCGCCTCAGGATTTGAGCTTCCAAAGGAGCGCTGTGTCGAACAGGAAGCAGACGGCAGTTGGGTAGCAGGCAGGTACGCAGTCGTGGAAGTGGAAGAGACCACGGCGAGCGGCAACCGTGCCCAAACTCCGCGCGTTCGGGCTTGAAGCAATCGGTGGCCCGAACCAGTCTGGATCGTTCCCGGAGACAAATTTTTTCGCGGGCTTCCGGCAGATGGCTGGGTGTGCCTGTGCCCTGAAGGGCATCGCGGTTTTGTGCGGTCCAAGGGCCTCGCAAGAATGGGATTGGGGATGAGCGTGGCAACGAGTTTTGCTTTGTTGATGTTCCTGCAGGCTGCCGGAGGCGGAGGCGGCTTTGCGATGCTTCCCATCCTGCTGATCATTCCGGTCCTGTACCTGGTGATGATCCGTCCGCAGCAGAAGCGGCAAAAACAGTGGCAGCAAATGCTGGCGAGCATCAAAACAGGCGACCGTATTACAACCGCGGGCGGTATTCGCGGCATCATTGTTTCCATCAAGGACGATGGAATCGTGATTCGCGTCGCTCCGGACGGCGTCAAGCTGGAAGTGGCCAAAAACGCCATTGCCTCAGTGACTACCGACAGTGGACAGTAACAGTGGACAGTGAACAGTGTTCACTGCATCGAGATAGAGAAACGGGACGATGAAGAAGAATCTCAACAGTAAAATTGCCCTGATTGTTGCGGTCCTGGCGATTTGCGTCTATGGCATCTTCGGGGTGCCTTCGGGCCTCACCGGCAAGGATCTGGGCGAAGCCATGACCAAGCGCATTCACCTGGGCCTGGATCTGCGCGGCGGCGCTCACCTGATCTTGCAAGTCAAGGTGCTCGAGGCAGTCAATGCCGAAACCGACAACACCGTGGCGCTGCTCAGGGAGAATCTGAAGACCGCCAATCTGAGCTTTTCGCAGGTCTACAAGCCGGATCCGGCCAAGCCGACGCTCATCAAGATCGAGGGCACCGCGCCGGCCAGTGCGGGCGACCTGCGCTCGCTGCTCGAGTCCAAGTACGGCAATGAATACGACGTGGCCAGCGGCGACACCGATTCGAGCTTCACGCTGGTGATGAAGCCCATGATCGAGACCGCGCTCGAAAAGAAGACCGATGCGCAGGCCATTGAGGCTATCCGCGACCGCGTGGACGCGCTGGGCGTCAGCGAGCCGCAGATTCAGGAGTACGGCCTAGGCGATAACCAGATTCTGGTTGACTTGCCCGGCGTGGAAAACGAGAGCCAGATCGAGTCCATCATCCAGGGCACCAACCGGCTGGAGATTCATGCTGTAGTTGGCGGTCCATACAAAGACGAACAGGAAGCCATGGCTAGCCTGGGTGGCAGCGTTCCGGCGGACCAGATGCTGAAGAGTTTCTCCGGCGTTGTCGAGGGCGGTTCCTCTGGGGAGAGCGTCTATGTGTTGCAGCGCGCCTCGGTAGTGGCCGGCAACGACTTCCGCTCCGCCGACCCGAGCGTCAATTCAAACACAGGCCAGCGGGAAGTTCAGTTCACGCTGACCAATGAAGCCGGCGACAAGTTTTACGACTATACCAGCAAGAATGTAGGCCGCAGCATGGCGGTGGTCATGAACGACCGCGTTCGCGAAGTGGCCACCATCCAGAGCGCAATTCGCGACCGGGGCGAAATTACCGGGAGCTTTTCTGCGGATGAAGTTGCGGCACTCTCCAAGCTCCTCCGCACGGGCGCGTTGCCTGCCTCGTTGCAACAGATGGAAAAGCGTTTTGTGGGCGCGTCTCTGGGCGCGGACTCCATTCGCCAGGGCGTTACGGCGGCCATCGTGGGAATATTGGTGGTCATGGTCTTCATGCTCGTCTATTACCGCGGCTCGGGCATCAACGCCGACGTGGCGCTCATTATGAACCTGGTGGTTCTTCTGGGCTTCATGGGTGCTTTCTCGGCCACGTTGACCTTACCAGGCATTGCCGGGGTGATCCTGACCATCGGCATGGGCGTGGACTCGAACGTGCTGATCTTTGAGCGCATCCGGGAAGAGGTGCGGGCAGGCAAGGCGCCGTCCGCGGCCATCGATCAGGGCTTCGCTCATGCCTGGGTCACCATCGTCGATACCCACGTGACTACCATTGTCTCGGCGGCCATCCTGTTCCTGTTTGGCACCGGCCCGGTCAAGGGGTTTGCAACCACCCTCACCGTCGGTCTGCTGGCCAACTTGTTTACAGCAGTCTTCGTCTCGCGGGTCATTTTCGACGCCCATCTGAACAAGTTGAAGCCGGGCGAGAGGGTGTCCATTTAGTTTTTTGGTGCGGCGGCTGCCAGAGAGGCAGCGGAAAACATAAGAATGCCGGAGCCCGTGCGGGATCCGGCCCCCAGGAAGGGGAGAGAATCAGTGGAATTCTTTCGCAGCGTAAGCGTGGATTGGCTCGGCAAGAAGTGGTACTTCCTCGCCTTTTCAATGATCTTCAGTGTGGCCGGAATCATCTCGATGGGTATGCACTGGCAGCGCATTGGCAGCCCGGTGCCCCTGGGCGTGGACTTCAAGGGCGGCACGCAGGTGCAGGCGCAGTTCACCAGGACCCCGGACATCAACAGCATCCGCAGGGCCATGGATGCGTCGGGCGTCAAGGATGCAACCATCCAGACCATTAAGGCCGTAGACGATCCCATAGGGAACGAGGTGCTGATCAGTCTGCCCGAGCAGCATGAAGAGAGTTCGCTCGATGCCGGCCGCCAGCAGATTGTAGATGCGCTGCAGGCGCACTACAGTGAGAACTCCTTCACAGTACGCAATGTGCAGGTGGTTGGCCCTACGGTTGGAAACCAGCTGAAAAGGCAGGCTTTATTGGCCACGCTCTACTCCATGCTGGGCATGCTCGTCTATCTCTGGTTCCGCTTCCAGTTGATTTACGGCGTGGCGGCGGTGGTTGCCTGTTTTCACGACACGCTCATCACTGTGGGCGCTTTTGCCCTCACCAATCAAGAGATAAGCCTGACTGTCATTGCAGCCATCCTGACGCTCATCGGTTACTCGATGAACGACACCATCGTGGTCTTTGACCGCATTCGGGAGAATCTGCGCCTGAGTCGGCGGGAGTCGCTGCCAGATGTCGTTAATCGCAGCATCAATCAGACCCTGAGCCGGACCGTGCTCACCTCGGGGCTGACCTTCCTGACCGTCTTGTCGCTGTATATTTTCGGCGGCCAGGTGTTGCGCGGGTTCTCTTTTGCGCTGGTTATCGGTATTCTGATTGGGACCTATTCATCGATTGCCGTGGCCGCGCCGATGCTTGTGGCATGGCAGGAATGGCGCTCCAGCCAGGGCAAGGAAGTCGCACTTCCGGCCGGCAAGCGTTTCAAGGTTTAGAGACGCAATTTTGCCGGTTTTTCCTTGCGTTTTTGAAGCTCTGCGCAGTTCCTTTCGAGCGGAACAGCGCATTTGTGGTAAGGTTTTGATGCCGGGAACATTTTAGCTATGCCCGGTGTCTAAGTAAAGGTAAGCAAACACCCGATTCGAGGCTGGCCATGTTTGAAGATTCCACGTTTGAATCCGGAGGCAGGATCAAGAGCAAGAGCGGAAGCTGGATGATTCCAATGTTTATCATCGAGGGTTCCTTTCTGGATCTGCTGATCCTCATTCCGCTGATCTATCCCGAGGCGCTGCCCAAGGCGGCGATGCAGATGGCCCTGGTAGCACCACCACCACCACCTCCACCACCCCCGCCGCCGCCGCCGCCCGAGGCGGTTCACGTGGTGCAGGTG
>JBAPYY010000218.1:0-11347 GCA_049284975.1 Occallatibacter sp. | reverse complement strand
CAGAAGGCCCGAGAACGCTCGTCGAATCTCCTCACGTTTTACCAGGCTCTCGCGGGCTTCGCCCACTGCCTCGTAGCGGCCCGTGAGCGCATCGGCGTCCACCAGCGGCCTGAGAATCGTAGCTCGCAAGAGCCGCTTGCCCATTGGAGTCTGACACGCATCCAGGGTGTGAAAGAGTGTCGCGCGATCGTCCTGGCCAGCAAAGAGAGGCTCGACCAGTTCGAGGTTCCGCACTGTTACCTGATCCAGTTCCAGCGCTGTCGAGTGTTCTTCGAATCTTAAGCTGTCAATGTGCAGCGCGTCATTTTTCTGCGTCGTTCGCACGTAGTGGAGTACCACGCCGGCCACAATCGCCGCCGCAAGATGGCCTGTCAGCCCAAATCCTTCAAGCGACCGCACGTTCAACTGACGCTCGACCAGCGGAACCGCAAACTCCCGCGTCCAAACCCAATCTTCTACTCGCGTCCGCGCCGGAATCCGCTCTAGTTGCGCGGGCAGCTCCGCGCTTGTGCTGCTGAGCACTTCGCTGGACCCAGCCTTCAAAATCTCATCTACCGCTTGTTGACGTGCCGAAGGTCCCGCAAACTCGGCTGTACGAAACTCGCCTGTGGAGACGTCCAGCAGCGCTACCGCGCACATCGTCTCGGTTTGGGATTTGGCGCGATGCCCGTCCCAGACCTCGAAATATGCCGCCAGAAAATTGTTCTGTTCTTGACCTAGCCCTGCATCGAGAGCCGTTCCGGGCGAGAGCACTCGAGTTACCTCGCGCCGGACGATCTTCTTTGTGAGCTTAGGGTCCTCCATCTGGTCGCAGAGGGCGACGCGGTAGCCCTTGCGCAAGAGGCGCGTCAAGTAGGTCTCTACCGCGTGATACGGCACCCCGCACATGGGCTGATTCCGTTCACGATCGCGTGCCGTCAGCGTCAGTTGCAGCTCCCGGCTCACTGTCACCGCATCGTCGTAGAACAGTTCGTAGAAATCACCCATGCGGAAGAACAGCAGCGCATCGGGATTCTCGCGCTTGGCCGCCGTCCACTGGCGCATGAAAGGGGTCAGCTCTGCCTGTCCCATATCCAAGGGAGCAGTCTGCGGAGCAGCGGGTTGTGTTTCTTCTTTGATCACGTTTGTTTAAGAGTAACGCGGCCGGACGGAAGCGGGGCGGTTTTGGGTAGCAAGTTAATCGGGCGCGCCCGTACTGTAAACATTCTCCAACCTATGGCCCTCAGTAAGGGTGACCGATTACACTCTAAGCAGACGGGCAACTTTGGCGTGTTCATGGCCGGGCCTCCGCTGAGCAGAACGTGTAGTCAGTTCATTCTAAACGCACAGGAAACGATGGAACCGTATTTCCCCAACCGCCCCAATTCCGGCCAAGCCGCTGGGCCCGAAACGGACTTGAAGCAACTGCCTCTCGCGCCAGTTCCCACGCCGTCCAGTGGAACTGGGGGCGTTTGGCTTCTGATGCGCGATCTGCTGATTGCTGCTGCCGCTTCGGTCTTCATTATCACGTTTCTCTACCAGCCGGTACGTGTGGAAGGCACCAGTATGTTGCCGAGGCTGGAGGACCAGGACCGGCTTTTCATCAACAAGTTCGTTTACCGTTTCGAGGCCATCGAACGGGGTGATGTGGTGGTCTTTCACTATCCGCGCGACCCGGAAAAGAGCTACATCAAGCGCGTAATTGCCCTGCCCGGAGACCGGCTGCGCATCGATCGTGGCCAGGTCTGGCTCAACGGCAAGCGGCTCGCCGAGGATTATGTTCCGGACGAGTATCGCGACAGCGTTTCACTGGCCGAAATGGTAGTCCCTGAGGACAGCTACTTCATGATGGGTGACCATCGTTGCATCTCGTCCGACAGCCGCACATTTGGCCCAGTAGACCGCTCGCTGATTTACGGGAAGGCTGTTTTTGTTCTCTGGCCGGCACGCGATGCGGGCGCCGTTCGCTAACTGCGCCCGAATACCGTGGCGAATTCCACTGGCACAATTGCCTTGAGAGCTGCCAAGCCCAATAAAATCCAGGGGAACTCATTTAGAAACAGTAAATTATGCGCCTTCCGCGAGTGCAACATTTCGCAAGCTCAAAGAGCCACAAAAGATCACCTGTCGGTTCTGCAAATCTTCTGCAAAGAGACTCGACGCCAGCAGACAGCGAAGGACCGGAGCCATAGAAATTGACGATAAAGAGAGCCCGCAACTCGGTACCCTCTGAAGGCATCGAGTCAGACCTCCGAAGCACGTGAGCGTGTTTCTCCCTGGATCTTTGGTGCAGCATTATCCACTTTAATACTACAGTCAAAATAAATATTTCTGATCGAAAAAGGGACTTGGTTATACCCCTGGGCGGCCAGCCTGCATTCGATGCCAAACTGTTTGATTTGACGCAGATAGCAATTTGGCGAAGGACGAGTCGTTGACCTTGGAACAACTGTAAAATGTATCGCAATTGAGGGTAGCTGGGAGTATATTGGTCGGTAGCCTGAGGCAAAATGAGAATACTGGTAAGGTGCACTCCAAGTATCGGTGGTTTGGAATTTCTCCTGACCGGTTGACGGGCGTTTATCGGCCTTATTGGAGCGAGATTACCGATTTAGTTTGGCTAAGCAACAATTTCTCGCTCGGTTTCCGCAGGCGCTCCCGCCAGAGCCGGCGCAAGACGCAAACAGCAACCTCATGGAATGGATCGCATGAAAAAGCAGAAATCCGCAATCCCCGTTACCGCCCGCAAAAACGCTTCCATTTACAAAGACGCCCGTCAGCCATCCGCCAGACGCGTTAGGGATCTGCTCTCGCGAATGACGCTGGAGGAAAAAGCCGCACAGATGCTGTGCATTTGGCAGAAGAAAGCCGAGACGATGCTGGATGCAAAAGGCAACTTCGATTTCCAGAAGGCGAAGAAGTCGTTTCGGGATGGCCGCGGACTTGGCCAAATTGGCCGTCCGAGCGACGCAGGCGGCGGGAAGAATGCTCGCGGAATGGCCGAGCTTACGAATGCCATCCAGAAGTTTTTTCTTGAGAATAGCCGCCTGGGAATTCCGGTGATGTTCCACGAAGAATGCCTGCATGGACACGCCGCCCCGGATGGAACGAGTTTTCCGCAACCCATCGCGCTGGGGGCGACGTTCAATCCCGAATTGGTGGAGTCGCTCTTCACGATGACGGCTCTGGAGGCGCGCCTGCGTGGCGCGCATCATGCGCTGACTCCGGTGGTAGATGTGGCGCGCGAGCCTCGGTGGGGCCGCGTCGAAGAGACATACGGCGAAGATCCTTACCTGGTTTCGCGAATGGGAATCGCGGCGGTGCACGGCTTCCAGGGAGACGCGACGTTCAAAGACAAGCGGCATGTGTTGGCGACGCTGAAGCACTTTGTAGGGCACGGACAACCGGAATCGGGGATGAACTGCGCTCCGGCCAATGTCTCCATGCGAGTGCTGCAGGAGACGTTCCTTTACACATTCAAAGAAGCACTGCGCGAGGCGGGAGCCGTGACGCTGATGGCGTCTTACAACGAGATCGATGGCATTCCCTCGCACGCGAACAAGTGGCTGTTGCAGGACTTGCTGCGCAAGGAGTGGGGTTTCAAGGGGTTCGTCGTCTCGGATTACTACGCAATCTGGGAGCTGGGTTACCGGCCGGACACACACGGTCACTTCGTCGCCAAAGATAAAAGGGAATCGTGCGCGCTGGCAGTGAATGCGGGCGTCAACATCGAGTTGCCCGATCCGGACTGCTACCTGCATCTGGTGGAGCTGGTGAAGAAGGGCGTGCTGAAGGAATCGCAACTCGACGACCTGGTTGCGCCTATGCTCTTCTGGAAATTTGAGATGGGATTATTCGACGACCCATACGTCGATCCAGACGAGGCGGAGCGCGTCGTCGGATGCGACGAGCATCGCGGTCTGGCGCTGACAGCAGCGCATGAAGCGATCACTTTGCTCAAGAACGAAAACAACCTTGCGCCTCTCGATCTGAACGCGATCAAAACCATCGCGGTGATCGGTCCCAATGCGAATCGTGGCTTGTTGGGTGGGTACAGCGGTGTGCCGAAACACAATGTCACGGTTCTGGACGGAATCAGGGAGAAAGTTGGGAAGAAGGTGAAAGTCCTCTACAGCGAGGGCTGCAAGATCACCATCGGCGGATCTTGGAACCAGGATGAGGTAGTGCCGAGCGATCCAGAAGAGGACAAGAAGGCGATTGCCGAAGCGTTGAAGGTGGCGCAAAAGGCCGATGTCATCGTATTGGCGATCGGTGGAAACGAGCAGACCTCGCGCGAGGCATGGGCGCTCAACCACATGGGCGATCGCACCAGTTTGGACCTCATTGGACGCCAGGATGAGTTAGTGAAAGCGATGGTCGCGCTGGGTAAGCCGGTCATTGTCTTCCTGTTCAACGGCAGGCCGCTCTCGATCAACTACGTCGCCGAGAATGTGCCGGTGATTTACGAATGCTGGTACCTCGGCCAGGAGACGGGGCGCGCGATTGCCGACGTTCTGTTCGGCGATTACAACCCCGGCGGCAAGCTTCCGATCTCGGTGCCTCGCTCGGTGGGCCACTTACCGGTGTTCTACAACTACAAGCCATCAGCGCGCCGCGGATACCTGTTCGACGATGTCTCGCCGCTGTATGCGTTCGGATTTGGGCTGAGCTACACGAGCTTCGCAATCGAGAACCCAAGGCTGACAAAGAAGCGGATTCGCCCGGATGGGTCAACGCAGGTTCGGGTAGATGTGACCAACACAGGCAAGCGCGCTGGAGCCGAAGTGGTACAGCTTTATATCCGCGACCTTGTAAGTTCGGCGACACGCCCTGTGAAGGAGCTCAAAGGCTTCCAAAAGGTGTGGCTCAAGCCCGGCGAGAGCGCTACGGTCACGCTCGACGTTACGCCAGCGCTGCTTTCCTTTTATGACGTGAATATGAAGTATGTCGTAGAGCCTGGAGATTTTGAGATCATGGTCGGCAACTCTTCGCGGGATGCTGATCTTCAGAAGTTGACATTGCAGGTGACGAAGTAGGCGCACGGGAACCCCGCGCGGAAAGCTGTGTGGAGTGTGCCGACAGCGCTGCAGCATCGGCGATGCGGCAGCACTGAACCGAATGCAATATTGTTTCGCGATACTCGATCTGAAGCGAAAGCGGGTAGAAGTCAATGAGCGGCACGAGCGTAAGACTCTCCTTCACGGAGAAATTTGGATACGGCCTTGGCGATATGGCTGCCAACTTCGTCTTCCAGGCGATGATGGCTCTGCAACTGAACTTCTACACTGACACCTTCGGATTGACGCCTGCCCAGGCGGGAACGATGTTCCTCGTCGTCGGTCTGGGAGCAGCCGTATTCAATCCCGTCATGGGTGTGATCGCCGACCGCACCAAGACCCGGTGGGGTAGATTCCGCCCCTGGCTGCTTTGGACCGCCGTGCCCTTCGGCGTGATCGGCATTCTGACTTTCACCACCCCGGATCTGAGCATCTCCGCCAAGCTTATCTATGCGTGGGTGACGTATCTACTGCTGCGCCTCATTTACACGATGAATAATGTGCCTTACGCGTCGCTGACCGGCGTGATGACCGACGACCCGAACGAGCGGACGAGCATCGCATCGTATCGTCAGATCTTCGCCAACAGCGCGGGCTTCATTGTGCAGAGCCTGGCAATTCCCATGGTGGTGCTCCTGGGCCGCGGCAGCAATGCCCGCGGCTACCAGTTGACGATGGGTATCTTTCTGGTGACCAGTGTGGTGATGTTCCTGGTCGCTTTTGCCGTCTCTAAAGAGCGCATTGAGCCCGATCCGCAGCAGAAAACTTCTGTCAGGCAGGATTTAACCGACTTGATAAGGAATGGCCCGTGGATCGCGCTCTTCCTGGTGACAACCTTCTACTTCATTGCCCTCATGATCCGTGGAAGCTTAATGTTGCCCTTCTTCAAATACTGTGCAGGCAACCAGTTGCTCTTCAGTTGGTTCAACGGCTTCGGATTGACGGCGCTGCTGATCGGCGTAGCCTGCTCGACCGCCTTGACCAAGCGCATGGGCAAGCGTGCGCTCTTCTTCTGGAGCATGTTCCTTACGGGCGCTCTTTGCATCGTGCTGCTCTTTCTACCGGCAACCGCAACCGTGCCGATCATTTCGCTGGAAGTTCTGCGCCAGTTCGCCTTCGGCTGCTCGGGTCCGGTGCTCTGGGCCATGATGGGCGACGTAGCCGACTACGGCGAATGGAAGACAGGACGCCGAGCCACGGGCACGGTGACCGCTGCGGTGGTCTTTGCGCTTTGGATCGGATTAGCTCTGGGTGGAGCGATTGCCGGATGGCTGCTTTCTTTCTATGGCTACCAGCCCAATGTTGTGCAGACGGAACACGCGCTGCTGGGCATTCGCCTGATCGCTTCCGTGTTTGCCGGTGTCGCGTTTCTTGCTGCGGCCGTCTGTCTTCTCTTTTACGGCATCACAATGAAGCTGAACTTGACCATCTCGAACGAACTGTCCGAGCGACGCAAGGGCTATTCCTCTCCGGCCTCGTAACGAGAGAAGCGCCTTTGGCCACACCGGCTAGCCAGTCGCGGCCGGCTCGTTTCATCTGGAATGGAGTGTCTCTTTATCGTCTTGCGGATAGGCAGTTTTTCGGGAGTATTCATCCATGTTGAACCGGCGATTTATGGCAATTACCGCTCTGTTGGCTGCGGGTCTTGCGGCGGGAGCACAAACTCCGAACACACTCAAGGACGCGTATAGGGATGCCTTTCTGATTGGGGCAGCAATCAACACCTCCCAAATCACCGGTCAGGATACCCGTGGCGACGCGATCATCGAGGCGCAATTCAACTCCATCTCGCCGGAAAACGCGCTCAAGTGGGAGCACGTCCATCCTGAGCCGGATGTTTACGCCTTCGATATTGCTGACCAATATGTGGCCTTCGGGGAGAAGCACCACATGTTCATCGTGGGCCATAACCTGGTTTGGCATAACCAGGTTCCAGAGTGGGTCTTCCGCGACGGAAACGGAAAGTTTGTAGACCGCGAAACCTTGTTGAAGCGCCTGCACGACCACATTTTTACGGTTGTCGGTCGCTACAAAGGCCGCGTTCAGAGCTGGGACGTGGTCAACGAAGCGCTGAACGAGGACGGCACGCTGCGGCAATCTCCGTGGCTGCAGATTATTGGTGAGGACTATATTGCGAAGGCCTTCGAGTACGCGCATGAAGCCGACCCTCAGGCGCAACTGACTTACAACGATTATTCGCTGGAAAAAAAGGCTAAGCGCAAAGGGGCACTCGCACTTATCGCGAAGCTGAAGGCTCAGGGAGTCCCTGTCACATGTGTCGGGCTGCAAGGGCATAACAGCCTCAAGTGGCCCTCGGTAAAGGAAGAGGACGCCACCATCTCCGCCTTCTCGAAGCTCGGGGTCAAAGTGGCGATCTCAGAACTGGACATCGACGTATTGCCGCGCGCTACACAGCAGCAAACCGCCGAGGCATCTCTGAACGTTCAACAGGATCCAAGACTGGACCCATATATTAGCGGATTGCCGAAGTCGGTGCAGCGGAAACTTGCGAAACGATATGGCGCTTTATTCGGGGTGTATCTGAAGCACCGCGATGTTATCGCCCGGGTGACGTTCTGGTGCGTGACGGATGGTGACTCCTGGCGGAACGACTGGCCGGTGAAAGGGCGCACAAGCTATCCGTTGCTTTTCGATCGCAGCGGTCAGCCGAAGCCCGCTTTTGAGGCGGTCATTCAAGCGGCAGAGGATATCAAAACAATTAATTAGTCTTCATCTCTCAAGGGATAGACCGTGCGAGATGATTTTGAGTGCGAAATGTTCTAGTTTCTCCATTCGCGTAAATCGTGTGATCACGGCGCGAACAGAGCCAGGGGAACGGCACTGCCCATCGCCTTATAGCCGGCGGGCGACGGGTGCAGGTGGTCGCCACAATCGTAAGCGGGCAACAGATGGTCGGGATGCATTGGGTCACGCACAACGCTGTCGAAGTCGATTACCGCGTCGAAGTGCCCTGCGGCGCGAATCCATTGATTAACGGCCTGCCTGTCAGATTCAGTGAGAGCGCCTGGGTGGTAGTAATCTGAGTCGATGAACGGAGTAATCGTCGCGCCATAAACAAGCAGCCCGTGAGCATGGGCACGCGCGATGATTTGCTGATAAGCAGTCAGCACCCGCTGTGCCAATGCTGCATGCTCCACTCGAGAAACCTCGTGGTCACGAGTCAGTCCGCCGAGATCGTTGACGCCCTCAAGCACGATGACCCATCGCACACCCGCGGGCGCCAGTACATCGCGATCAAATCGAGCCAGAGCGTTCGACCCCAGGCCATCGGTCAGAAGATGATTTCCTCCGATTCCCTGGTTTGACACACCAACGTTGCGTGTCCAGGGAGCCCCCTGCAGACGTTGTGCCAGCACATCCGTCCAGCGGTCATTGCCGTTTGTGGTGGCTCCGTGCCCGTCCGTGATGGAGTCGCCAAGTGCCACGACAGATGCCGCTCCAGGTGAAGCCTGCACGTCGATCTCTGCAATTTGGTACCAGTGGTCCACATGTTTGGGTTCCGGCAGGTCCCCAGCGCCGACAAAGTCCCCGTGCACGTAAAAGGAAGTCGCCCTGGCTCCCGGATGCCCTGTTTCTGTGGCCGGCGGCGAGTCAAGGTGATAGGTCACCGCCAAATCTGACAACGGCGTCACGGCAACCTCCAACGGGTCAGATATGAACTCAGCCCCTGGTGGAACTGTTATATCGGCGCTGCCCGCGAAGGTCAGAGGCCGGTCGCTCGCGGTGTCGATTGCGGAGGTAGATGGCGAAAGCGGCCTTGCGATGTGTACAGACGTGAAGTGCAGGGCCTCAGTTCCAAACGCATTCGAGAGATGCACCCGTAGCGCCGATCCTCCCACTGAAAGGTGAAAAATCTGGCGCAGCGTTGCATCGCGCATATCGTCAGCCGGTAATGCATTCTGCGGCTCGGGAACCTGCTGCGATGCTCCCCAACTGGCTACCCAAGCTTGCGTCTTGACCGCAGGGGTAAGGCTGGGCTGCGCCCACACGCAGCTTGCAAGCACCACAAAGCTGATAACCTCTAACGATCTCCGCATACGCATCATAAGTACCGATTTACCATGGAGGCAAGCGCAAATGGCCTTTGCAAGACCAGGAAAGCATATCACTCGGGCGTATTCTCACGCCTTTTTCGTTATTGCCATACTACTCCTGTCGGATAGCACCGAGAGCGCATATTGTTCGCATATCAAAGATAAATATTGAGTTCTCCCAAAATCAACTAAGATCGGTCGCCGAAAGGGCAAACGGCCTTGTTAGATTATATATTTTGCTGGACATGTGATGGGTGGTAGAATTATCACTCAGTTTGCAGGGAGGGGATTCGAGATGGAAGAGGCAACAGAATCGCGCCGGTTTATCAGGTTTCATTCATAGGTCAAAGTTTATTTGACTTGAGCGAGAAGGGTTCATCGGCAACTGGGTGAAACGACCGGACTGGGCCGGACAATCTCGGTGGGCTTAGCGGGGATCGGCACATGCGTGGTGCAAAGTTCAAGGCGCCAGAAACCAGACGAGCTATATTCCGGTTGGCTTCGATCATGTCGCACCAGCGCGCAGCTGAAGCCCAGGATCATATGGCCTTGCAGCAAAATGCAAGGGAACAACGAATGCTAACCAAGCGTGACCATTATGAAGAATGCATTTGAAGTTAGGAATCCCGATTTAAATTTGAGCCCACTGACTGGGATGACCAGGAGCCACTACATCGAATGCGCCAAGTATGTGCTCCAGAGGGCATTCCGGCACGTGAAGTCGTTTGACTCGCCAATCGTGTTTCCGCATGTGCAGGGCAAGTCGTATCCGCAGCCGAACGCACCGGAATGGCGCCATCGCTCCAACGAGTTCGAAGCACTGGAGAGAACTTTCAATCTGGCGGCCCCGCTGATTCACGTGGATCCCGAAGTCAGTATTGGTGACATCAAGCTACGCGATTACTACGCCCATCATTTCTATAATGCGATGACGCCGGGGCATGTGAACAGTTTGCCCTTGCCCGAGGACCTGCCGGATGCGATGTATCAGTTCACCTGCGAGTTCGGCGGCTTGGCGAAGACTCTGTTGCTGATGCCTGATGTTTTGTGGCCGTACCTGACCGAAAAGCAGCGCGATGAAATGGCCGTCACGATTTCTAAGTGGGCCCACCACCGCACGACCCAGAACAATTGGCGGCTATTCAACATCTGCGCGCTCTCGCTTCTTAAGAAGCGCGGATATGACATCGACGACGATCTGCTCAAAAGCCACCTGCAGTGGGTTGCGTCGTACCATGCGGGCAACGGCTGGTATCTGGAGCAAAGCTACAACTACTACACAATCAGTCTCTTTGTCGTTTACGGCACAATTTGGAGCCGTGCCTTCGGCCGCGAGCACTACCCGGAGATCGCCTCGGTACTCGAAAATAGTTTTCAGGAACTGTTCAAGACCTATACCAGCTTTTTCGGCCGGAACGGCTATATCAACATGTGGGCCAGGAGCATCTGTTATCGCCTATGGATTTCGGGCGGCTTTCCGGTGTCATTCTTGCTCGCCTCGGAACCGCCGATCGATCCCGGTTGGGCGCGGCGGCTCTGTTCAGGATCGATTCTGCAATTCACGGGCCGGGAAGATTTTTACGAGAACGACATTCCAAGCCTCGGCTTTTATCCCCATCGTGAATTCGCCATTCAAAACTACAGTTGTTCTGCCAGCCCATTCATCATGTTCCTGCCGTTCATCAGCCTGGCGCTGCCGGAAGATTCTCCGTTCTGGACCGCTAAAGAGAACGACGGAATGTGGGAAGGTTTAGGAAACCGCTCAAAACGGACCGTGCTCGAGCGGCCGGGCATCGTTCTGGTCAACCACGGAAGCAGCGGGGCTTCCGAGATCGTCTCCGGCAAGGTGTACGACGACGATCACAACTATTCCAAGCTGGTGTTCAATACACATTTTCCCTGGGAGAACCACAATCCCAAGGGCGGCACATCGCAGGAGTACAGCTTCCGCAGCCTGGACCCGCGCGACCTGCGCGGCGCCGACATCAATTTTTACCTTACCGGCCGCAGCGTGGATAACACGGCAGCGAAGAGCGGCGCGTACGTGACTTCGCAGAGCATTTTGTTCAACGGCGTGCGCAATGGAGTGCTCTACCGGCAGTTGATCCTGCGCAAGCCGCCGAACAATGGCGTCGGCTACCTCATCGACCTGGCCGAGATCACCGTGCCGGGCGGCGTGGTGCGCGTGGACCGCTGCCGCCTCGCCTTCGAGCACGAGCTTACGCTGGGCCATTTCGGTCTGCCCCACATGGACGG
>JBAPYY010000217.1:0-6511 GCA_049284975.1 Occallatibacter sp. | reverse complement strand
GCCGAAGGACGCCTCTTCAGACCAAGGCAAATGCTCAGACATAGCGTCGTAAGTATCGAACGGCCCACATCAGGAATGTCGGTCACAATTGCTCATGAGAGAGGTCCGTTATCTCCGCGCCGGGATTCAGGATGCAGATTCTGCGAGAAAGTTGATGCACTGCACCGGAGTTGCAGAAGCGAGCGCAGGCTTTGTTTCGCCTGTGGGAAACACTGGGCGCTCAATACTAACTTTCGTCCGACCGAGCACGAGTCATGGAAGACTGTCTTGCATCTGAGTCCAGCCCGGCAAAGACCCTGTTGCCCTATCGGTCTCAGACTTCGACCCGAGTAGCCCGTGAAGCGGCAGCGCCTCCGATGTGTCCAACTAGATTTGCGGACCCACCAGGCTGAGACAATCTGGTGGTCATTACCTGGAAGTGATAACCCATCACGGCCAGCGTCATCGCTGCTCCGACGCAATGGCGATATCGTGTTGCCACCGACATGAGGAACTTCCAATAGCTCCAACGCTGTTTGCCAAACACCCCCTGCCGAACAATTGACGTGAAGAAGGCGCGGGCGTTAGCCTTTGTCAGCCACCTCTGCCTGGTGCTTTGGGCTCTCTCGCTTGTTGCACTGAGCCGCGGGTGTGTACGGCTCAGGTAAAGCTTGACGCGCTCATAGTAGGCCTCGCAAGAGTAGATCCTTTTCAGTACCGAGCGGTAACCCTCCACCAGTTGCGTCGCGTCCATGGCAGGAAGGAAGTTGAGTTTGTCATCCGTGTTGTCCCCGTGACCGTCATCCAGAATCCGTCCCTCCCTGCGCAACCGTCGAAATAGTTGAGTCCCCGGCATGGCTTGTAAAAGCCCTACCATTGCTACCGGGATACCGCTCTTTTGAATAAATTCCACCATGCGGTCGAAAATGTCTTCGCGATCGGTATCGAAGCCGAGGATGAATCCTCCCATCACCTGCATTCCATAACTCTGGATCGTTGCCACGCTATCGAGCAAGCTGCGCCGGGTATTCTGCAGCTTGTTGGCTGCGATCAACCCGGACTCATCAGGAGTCTCAATGCCCAGAAAAACCGAGACAAAGCCGGCGTCTCTCATCAATTGCATCAACTCAGGGTCGTCGGCGAGGTTGAGTGAAGCTTCAGTATTGAAATCGAAGCTGGTCTTGTATTGGCTGCGCCATTCCGCCAAGGCCACGCATAGCTCTTTGGCACGCGCTTTGTTGCCAATAAAATTGTCGTCAACGATGAACACGGCTTCTCTCCAACCCGCCGCGCGCAGCTGATCCAGTTCGGCCAGCACCTGAGATACCGCCTTTGTGCGCGGGCGCCTCCCGTAAATTTCGATGATGTCGCAGAATTCACAGTTGAACGGGCAACCGCGCGAGTATTGCACGGCCATGGTTGAGTAGCGGTGCATCTTGATCAGTCCCAGGTCCGGCAGCGGACTGGAACTCATTTCCGGCCTTTCAATAGCTTGATAAACGGGCCTCGCGACTCCTTGTTCCAGATCTTGTGCAAGGCCAGCAATCATGCCCTCTGCTTCGCCAATGACCACATAATCCGCTTTGAGATCCTGCGCTGAAAGGCTGCTCGCTATCGGTCCGCCGACGACAGTCCGCAGACCGCGCGCGCGACAACGTTCAACGATTTCTACCAGCGAATCGCGCTGGATGTGCATACCGCTCACGAGGGCCACATCGGCCCAGGCGAGATCGCGGTCACGCAATCGCTCAACGTTCGTGTCCACGAGCCGTTTCTTCCAGGCTACGGGCAGCAGCGCTGCGACTGTCATCAGACCCAGGGGAGGCTGTGCAGCTCGCTTGCCCAGGAATTTAAGCGCATGCTTGAAGCTCCAAAACGTGTCAGGGAATTCCGGATAAATCAGTAGAGCATTCATGGGCTACCTCCTTGGAAAGAAGGGCGTTTGGTGAACATTGAGTTCCACACGTGGTTGTGGCTCTTTGTCTCGGCTCGTAAGAAGCTGGCGTGGGCGCCCTCGAAACTGCGCACGGCTTCGATACCAGATTGTTCTAGCTAGCTGGCGAAAAGCTGTTCAAAATGAACCACTTCTCCGGCGATAGGCCTTGAATCACCTTGCCAAGTTGAAAGGCGAGCAAAACTGACCAGAAATAGATGGCAGCACGGTTCATCGTGGTGAGAGGAGAGTAACCATGCCGGAACAATTTGAGAATCCAGAAGTGACAAAGCTCGAAAATGAGACAGTCTCCGACGCAGCAGCAACGAAGCGGATTGAGCACGTTGCCGAAAAGGCGGCAGAGAAGGCCTCGCGCACGGAGCAACGTTACGATCAGGATCACGAGATCATTTCAAAATAGAAGGGTGCCTGGAGCATCAATATCCAGCGTTACTAACTATCCGAGCGGCCTTTATCAGCCACGCCATCTCAGAGTGTCAAGCGTCACTTTCATTCGGGCGACGGGAAGGCCATACGAGAGGGGCAATATATGTCATCCCGCTCGTCGTCTACTGGTGCCTGAACACCAACCCTAATCGCTGACCTGGATGTTGCGCTTGGCTGCATTGAAGCAATTCCTCTGGGGCAACCGAGCAAAAACAGGAGCGTATCTCAAATGGCATCGAAGACAGAAAAGCCCGAGCCCAAGGATGATAAGGATTCTCTGAAGACGCTCGCCATGCCCGAACTCATGAAAAAGCTAGGTTCATCGGCAGACGGACTCACTCAGGACCAGGCTCAAAAACTGCTGGCGCAGTACGGGCCCAACGCGATAGAGGAGAAAAAGACCAACATCATCCTGAAGTTCCTGAGCTATTTCTGGGGACCTATTCCGTGGATGATCGAGGGGGCAGTGATATTGTCGGGGGTCGTCCGGCATTGGATGGATTTCGGCATCATCCTTTTTCTTCTCTTTTCTAACGCGGTGGTGGGCTTCTGGGAAGAACACCAGGCCGGCAATGCCATCGACGCTCTAAAAAAACGGCTGGCGGTCAACGCTCGCGTAAAGCGAGATGGAAAGTGGACGAATCCCAAGTCATCGGAAGTCGTTCCGGGCGACGTGATCAGGCTGCGGTTGGGCGACATCATCCCAGCGGATGCGCGCCTGCTTGAAGGTGACTCCGTCGAGGTCGACCAGTCGGCGTTGACCGGTGAGTCATTGCCTGTTGAGGTTAAACCGGGCGGAGCGGTGTATTCGGGATCCATTCTTCGTCAGGGCGAGATCGATGCAATGGTCTATGCCACCGGCACAAACACCTACTTTGGCAAGACCGCGCAGCTGGTGCAGTCGGCGGATACTGTCAGTCATTTCCAGCGATCTGTATTGAAAATTGGCAACTACCTGATCGCTCTTGCCGTGGCAATGGTTCTGTTGATCGTCATAGTCGCGCTTTTCCGTCACGATCCGATTCTCACGACTTTGGAATTCTGCCTGGTGCTTCTTGTGGCCGCGATTCCCGTGGCCATGCCCACGGTGCTATCGGTCACCATGGCTGTGGGAGCGCGGCTGCTGTCGAAAAAAGAAGTGGTTGTTACCAAACTGTCGGCGATCGAGGAACTCGCCGGCGTAGACATCCTGTGTTCGGATAAAACCGGCACGCTGACCCAGAACAAGCTGACCTTGGGCGAACCTTTCACCGTGAACAGCATCCCCGCCGATCAGGTGATTCTCTGGGCAGCTCTCGCCTCCCGCGCCGAAGACAAGGACACCATCGACCTAGCAGTGATCGGCGGTGTGAAGGACAACAAGACTCTGAAGAGCAACAAAGTGACCCACTTTGTACCCTTCGACCCGGTGCATAAACGCACAGAAGCCACCGTCACAGGTGCGGACGGGAAGCAGTTCTTTGTGGCGAAGGGCGCCCCGCAGGTAATCCTGCAGATGGCGACCAACGCCGGCGAAGTCAAGCCTGCCGTTGAGAAAGCCATTCTGGATTTTGCTGGGAAAGGCTTCCGCTCGCTGGGTGTGGCCCGGGCGGACGAGGAAGGAAAGTGGAAGTTCGTCGGTATGCTGCCCTTGTTCGATCCGCCCCGCGAACAGGCAAAGGCAACGATCGCCAGCGCCGTGGAGATGGGCGTGAGCGTCAAGATGGTCACGGGCGATCAATTGGCCATCGCCAAAGAAACGGCAAAGCAACTGGGTATGGGCACCAACATCCTCGATGCCGGTGGATTGGGCGACAGCAAGAAGGATGCAACACCGGAACAGGCAAAGGCCATTGAAAAGGCCGACGGCTTCGCGCAGGTATTCCCCGAACACAAGTTCCACATCATCCAGGTCCTGCAAAAGCGCGGCCACTTCGTCGGCATGACCGGCGACGGCGTAAACGACGCTCCGGCACTCAAAGAGGCGGACTGCGGTATCGCCGTCTCCGGGGCCACAGATGCAGCGCGCGCGGCGGCATCGATTGTGCTGCTGGCGCCCGGCCTGTCGGTCATTATCGATGCGATCCAGGAGGCCCGGAGAATTGTCCAGCGGATGAACAGCTACGCGATCTATCGCATAGCCGAAACCCTTCGCGTGCTGCTTTTCATGGTGCTGGCGATCCTGGTATTCAACTTCTACCCGGTAACCGCAGTAATGATCGTGTTGATCGCGGTGCTCAACGACGGAGCCATCCTGTCCATCGCTTATGACAACGTTCATTACAAGAAGACGCCCGAGGCCTGGAACATGCGCCTGGTGTTGGGAATCGCCACGGTTCTCGGCATCGTTGGCCCCATCGCCGCGTTTGGACTGTTTTATCTCGGCGACCGTGTCATGCACCTCGGTCATCCCGAACTCCAGACGCTGATGTATCTGCTGCTGTCCGTGGCCGGACACCTGACCATCTTCCTCACTCGCACGCGCGGACCGTTCTGGTCCATACGCCCCGCCAGGATTCTGTGGGTCGCAGTACTCGGCACGCAAACGATAGCGACGCTGATCGCCGTCTATGGCTTGTTCATGACGCCAATCGGTTGGAAACTGGCCGGGATGGTTTGGGGCTACGCCATCGTCTGGGCACTTCTGACGGACCGAGTAAAACTGCTTGGCTATCGATTCCTGGATCGGGGGAAAGCCGACGAGGCTAATCCTGTAGCAAGGGTTACCTCGCCAGCAAAAGCCGGCCAGCCGAAACCGGAAGAAAAAGCTTCGCCGGTGCCGGAAACCAAGGCAGAACAGCCCAAGCCCGAAGCCAAGACCAATCAGCCCGAGCCCGAAGAAAAGGCTTCGGCGGCAACTGAAGCCAAGGCAGAGCCTGAGGCCCAGACAAAGGCGTCGTCCAATTTGACCTCGCAGATCGCTGGTCGAGCCTATGAACTCTTCGAGCATCGCGCGCCCAACGATGGGTCAGCAGTTCAGGACTGGAAGAAGGCGGAACAGGAGATTCGGAATGATGAAGCCAAAGGCGAGCCGAAGGTCGAAGCCAAAGCGGAGCCGAAGCCTGAGGCAAAAGCTGATGCGTCTAAGCCTGAATCCGAGACCGAGTCGACGCCTCAATCCAAGGCCGATGCACCTACGCCTGAAGCCAAAACTGAAAACCCCAAGCCTCAGGCCAAGGACAAGCCACAACCTGATGCGACGCCGCAACTCGTCGAGCGGGTGCACAAACTCTACGAAGAGCTAGGACGCGAGGACGTTCAATCCGTGCAGAATTGGGAGAAAGCGCATCAGGAACTCGAGGAACATGAAGCTCACAAATAATCAGGCACGAGCCATGAGGCAGGCATGACGGACAAATCGAACATACAAATTAGTTCAAAAGATTTTCGTGTGCCGCCAGACAAGAAGGTCAACCTCAGCAAATGGCCCACAATGGTCGACCCCTATGCGAAATCGACGAAGGAGTATAAGGAACTTCTCGACCAACACATTGAGAAGCTGAGTTCACTGCAGCAGCTTCACTACGCATCGCATCGCTATGCGTTGCTGCTGATCTTCCAGGGCATGGACGGCGCCGGCAAAGATGGCGCCATTCGGCACGTCATGTCGGGCGTTAATCCAGAGGGTTGCGAAGTATTCAGTTTTAAACAACCCAGTGCGGAAGAGCTCGATCACGATTTCCTCTGGCGGACGACATGCCGGCTCCCTGAGCGCGGCCGGATCGGCATTTTCAACCGCTCGTATTACGAGGATGTGCTGGTGGTTCGGGTGCATCCGGAACTCCTCCGCACCCAGGGACTGCCCGAGGGATTGTGCGACGAGAAGGACATCTGGGAGTACCGGTACGACTCCATCGTGAACTTGGAGAAACACCTTCATCGCAATGGGACGCAAATTGTCAAGATATTCCTGCACCTTTCCAACGAAGAGCAACGAAAGCGATTCCTTGCGCGCATCGACGAGCCGGACAAGAACTGGAAGTTCAGCACCTCCGACATTCACGAGCGGAAATACTGGAAACACTACATGAAGGCCTACGAAGATTGCCTTCACGCGACAAGCACTCATCATGCGCCGTGGTATGTCGTACCCGCCGATGATAAGGAGAACGCGCGGCTCATCGTCTCCCAGATAGTTCTTGATGCGCTGGGGGGACTCAACATGGCTTATCC
>JBAPYY010000216.1:0-8337 GCA_049284975.1 Occallatibacter sp. | reverse complement strand
TTGCAGGCGGGGCATGTGCCGTCGGAGTCTACGAGGCAACCAACTGATGCAAGGTCGCCGGGTTTGAATTTGGAGACTGCGGAGCCAACCTTGGTGACGCGGCCGACGATCTCATGGCCAGGGACGCAGGGATAAACGGTGGGCATGAAGCCGCTCCACTCATTGCGAACCTGGTGAAGGTCGGAGTGGCAGATGCCGCAGAAAAGGATTTCGATCTGCACGTCGGTTTCTGCTGGTTCGCGTCGTTTGATGGTGGTGGAAGCAAGCTTCGCTGTTGCGCTGGCGGCGGAATAAGCTTTGGCGTTGTACATCAAATAACCTCCCGGCCTGATGGGCCGATGTTTGAGAGAAGGTGACCGGTCTTGTCCCGGTCTGCCTCTCAACCAAAGGATAGGATGGGGTGGCGGTTCGGCGGTATCACAATCCTTCCGATTTATTGCCTATTCCTCTGGACTCGCAGTTTTTTGTGCACGCGACGCGAGATTTGGCGGTAGGCTTAATTTGAGGAGGGAGCGGAAACCATATGGCCAAAGAGAAGAATTCGATCGTCAAGCTGCCATCCCGCGCGGTTGAGATGCGGAAGGATCTGGCACTGAAGATTGCATCGCATATTCGCGCGGATGGCAAAGACGAGACCGTCGTTCCCGGGCTGAGCCTATACCGCAAAAGCTCGCCGACAGAGTGCAATTCCGCTGCCTACGAGCCGGTACTGATTGTCTTCGTTCAGGGAGAAAAGCGCATCAATCTTGGCGGAACAACGCTGGTATGCAACGAGTCCACCTTCCTGCTGACTTCAGTGGATATGCCGGTAATCAGCCAGGTGACCAAGGCATCGCCGGAAGAGCCGATTCTGGCGATGGTCCTCAAGCTCGAAATGCCGACGGTGCGGGAAATTCTCAGCCAGGAAGAGTTTCACGAGTCGCAAGCGGTTTCAGGCACGCGCGGCATGGCGGTCGGAAAGACCACGGTCGAGCTGTTGGACGCATGTTCCCGATTGCTCGATCTGCTTGACGCACCCACGGATATTTCATTCCTGAGCAATCTGATTCAGCGGGAGATTATCTATCGTTTGCTGCGCGGGCCGCGAGGCGAGAGCCTGCGCGCCATCGCCACGCTGGGCGAACAGAGCAACCGGACAGCGAAGGCGGTTGCATGGCTGAGAGAAAACTACGCCAAGCCGCTGCGCGTGGAGGATCTGGCGTCGGTTGCGCAGATGGGCGTTTCCACGCTGCATCATCATTTCAGATCTCTCACAGCGATGAGCCCGCTGCAATATCAGAAGCAGCTTAGACTGCACACGGCGCGCGTGCGCATGCTGACGGATGGAATGGATGCGGCGAGCGCGGCATTCGAGGTTGGTTATGAAAGCCCAAGCCAATTCAGCAGGGAGTACAGCCGGTTCTTTGGCCAGCCCCCGATGCGCGACATAAAAGCACGCCTGCTCAGTGGCGCCGAGAATGAGCGCGATGCGGCGTAAGCGCAGAAGCCATTTAATATAGGGCGTTCAGTTAATGCGAAACGTCCCTCAGGGGCTAAAGCCCCCGGCGGTTTTGTGGCATCTGCGGCACGACTCAAGTCGTGCCCTGATACAAGACAATCAATATCTGCGGCAACATTAGGCAAGCTTAGGACGGGCTCTAAAGTCGTGCCCTGACACAAGGCGACTTGTTACAACACGTTCTATGAGCTTCTCCGCAGCCTGTAAAGGTGGCGCGCTTGTTATGCAGGCTGTGTGGCACCCTTCTGCTGCGCTCAGGGCAGGCTTCAAAAGCATTGCCCTTTCAAAACGTCTACGAAATCATGGCTTTTCCTTAAAACACTCCAGCCAAGCGCAATTCCGACTGGCGCGGCTGATCGCATATTGCGCCGCAGAAGGAGAGCACGACGGGCGAGAGGGTTATCACCGGGCACTGGGCATAGGCGAGCACCTTGTATACGATGCCGGCGCGAGTGATGGCGGCAAAGCGAGAGACGCTCTGCGCGCCCATTACGATCAGGTTGGCGTGTTGCGATCTGCCCTGGTAGAGCAACTCTTCCGTAGGATCGCCGAGCGCGGCCCTGATACGCAGGCCTATCTTGTGCTGCAAAGCGGGTGGGACCATGGAGGGCAGTTCGGCTTCAATCTGGCCGAGGGTGCGGCCGGCGAGAGCCGCGGAATCCTGCGGCGGGATAACCTGCTGGAGGATCAAGCTTGCGTTGTAGCGCGCAGCCAACTCCGCGGCGAAACCGACCACAACGCGACCCGAGTCCCGTGCCCCCACGGAGCACAGGATGGTGCGCTTGGAGAAGTGGCGATAAGCTCCCTCGATCACTTCGGGCCCAACGATATTGACGGGCACGGGAGCGTTGCGCAGGACCTCCTCGGCTACCGAGCCTACGAGCAGTTTGCCGACAGGGCCGGGGGAGTGCGTGCCTATGACAATCCGGTCCACTCTTTGCTCGCGCACGAACTTGAGGATCTGCTCGGCGGCTAAGCCTTCGCGCACCACAACCTTGCAGTGAATGCCGAGTTTGCCGGCGCGCTGGGCAAGCGGCTCAAGGCGCTGCCTTTCGGCCTGGCTACTTACGTAGTCGCTTCTTTTCCCCGTGCCCTGGGAAACAGGCGCGTCGGGGCTGTCATAGGCGTGAAAAAGAATAAGTTCTGCGCCGCACTCGGCGGCCTCGGCCAAAGCAAAGCCGAAGGCCTTTTCATTAACGGGTAGCTCTGATGCAAATAGGATGGCGGCGGGTCTGCTCCACCCCGGCTTTATGGCGGTAACCATAGGAACCTCCTGGGTTGGACGTTCTGTAGTTGGACACCGAGCTAAGCCCGTAGATCAAAATACGAGCGGCATAGACAAGCTTGTTTTGAGGACACGACGCGTCAACCGCGAAGGCTCCGGGGGATGGGACGCCAGGCTGGACGCTTATAAGGCGGGTAGAAGGGTCAAGCCTTCACTTTTCTGTTCCACGAATCCGAACACATCGCCAATCACGCATGCTGAATTATTGACGGAGCGGTAAGAAAAAAGAAGTGCAATTTTGCTCATAATCAGGAAAAATCTCTGTGAAGAAATGGTGACCACGTTTGCAGGCTAATGGGGAAGGAGTGCGGTGGCCGGGTTGAAGAGATTTTCCATTGGGGGCTGAAGCCTGCATTACAATTTGCGCCATTTGCGGCACGACTGAACAGGCTGCGGAAAAAGGCCCAGGCTTGGTCCGAACTCCCTAAAAACATCCCTCAGGGCCTAAAGGCCGCGTTGATTTTGCGGCATTTACGGCACGACTAAAGTCGTGCCCTGACACAAAGCGGGTTATTGAAACACGTTCCAGGAGTTTTTCAGCAGCCTCTGAAGTCGTGCCCTTTCAAAACAATGGGTCCTTCAGCAAGCTGTAACGTGGTGACCTGACGCGAGACCGTTCCATTCGCGCATCCACGACGAGCGCTGGCCCTCTTCAGTAGCCAGCAGCCTTACCGTAATGGCTGCGGTGATCCTGGCCGGCTTCGAGTTCGCCGGTTTTGGGGTCCACAGCTATGCACTCGCCGTTGGACCAGAAACCGTTTCGAATGCTGACGTCATAGCCCATGGCGCGCAGAGCTGAGATGGTATCGGGCGGAAAGCCCGGCTCGAGATAGAGCTTGTCGGGAAGGTACTGGTGGTGGAAACGAGGCGCGTCAACAGCCTGCTGAATGTTGAGGCCGCTTTGGGAAGCGGAGAGAAAGATATTGGCGACGGTGGAGATGATGCGCGCGCCGCCGGGAGAACCGAGAACGTAGCGCAACTTGCCGTTTTCCAACACGATAGTGGGGGTCATGGCGCTCAGAGGGCGCTTGCCGGGGGCGATGGCGTCGGCCGGCCCCTGGATGAGGCCGAACATATTGGGCGTGCCGACCTTGGCGGCGAAGTCGTCCATCTCGTCGTTGAGCAGAAAGCCCAGCGTGCCTGATGTGACATGGGAGCCAAAAGAGTTGTTGAGTGTGGTGGTGACAGAAACGGCGTTGCCCTCGCTGTCAACTACGGAATAGTGGGTGGTGTTCTGCGATTCCGCGCGATGGCCGGCGGTTTTGGGAGCGGGAGGCAAAAAGCCCTGGGGCCGATGAAGCGTGGCGCTGGGGCTGGCCGCGTGGGGATCGATGGAGGCGCGCCAGGCGGCTGCGTAGTTTTTGGAGGTTAACTCGGTGACGGGAATGTGGTTGTAGTCGGGGTCGCCGAGGTAGTCTGCGCGGTCCATGTAAGCGCGGCGGAAAGCCTCGATGATGAGGTGGATCGATGCGGGGCTGCGGTCACCCAGTTTGGCCAAGTCGTAGCCTTCAAGGATGTTGAGTGCGCTGACGAGTACAACTCCGCCTGAGGACGGCGGCGGGGCGCTGATGATTGTGTAGCGGTGGAAGCTGCCTACGATGGATGGGCGCTCAACGACGGTGTAGGCGGCCAGGTCTTCGAGGGTGATGAGAGCGCCACCTTTTTTGAGGTCGCTGACCAACTCCTGTGCCATCTTGCCGTGGTAGAAGTCATCTGGATCGGTGGCGATGCGCTGGAGAGTGCGCGCCAACTCTGGTTGCCGGAAGACGTCGCCTTCCCTGTAGAGCTGTCCGTCGCGCTGAAAGATGCGTTTGGAGTCGGGGAAGAGAGCCAGATCGGGGTCGCTGAGTTCGCGGGCTTCTTCGGCGGTCAGCAGGAAGCCGTCAGAGGCTAATTTGATGGCGGGGGCGATGACGCGCTTGAGCCCAAGTTTGCCATATTTTTGTTCGGCGTAGACCAGCCCGGCGACTGAACCTGGAGTGGCGATGGAGCCGTAGCCGGTGATGCTGGACCATCCCAGCGACGAGGACCTGTCGCCGGGGACCCCGGGGCCGGGAATGACGTTTCCGCTGGCGTCCTGGTACATGGTTTCAGTGGCCTGGAGCGGGGCCTTTTCGCGAAAGTCGATAAAAGTGGTTTTTCCGTCGTGGGAGCGGAGGAGCAAAAAGCCGCCGCCACCCAGGTTGCCTGCAGCGGGATGGACCACGGCCAGAGCGAAGCCCGTAGCAACCGCTGAGTCCACGGCATTGCCGCCCGCGCGCAGAATTTCAAGGCCGGCGTCAGAGGCGAGATGATGGACGCTGACCACCATTCCGTGCGGCGCGCGCACCGGTTGCTCGTCGCGATAAGGAATCGCGCTCACAGTAGCCTGCTGAGCGGCGGCGAAGGAGGAGATGAAAAGCGCGCCTAGCAAGGCAGCCAGGGATGGGAAAGACGGCCGTCGAATCATGGTAGTGACAGGATAGCGCGGTGGATTGAGCTGCATTGGATATTGCAGGACTTTGGACACGCGGTATTATTCCCACATGCTCATCACTCGGCGCGGAGCCTTGATCCTGACAGTGGTATTCGTCATCTCGACCAGGGCGACCTGGCCGCAGATTGTGCACCCGGCTTTGCCTGCGGTGCTGACTTCCGCGCAGATTGTGGACGAGATGCAGCGTCATAACCTGGCGCGAACCGAAACGCTGAAAAGCCTGACTTCGATTCGTCACTACCAGGCGGAATACAGGGGTTTTTCCACCAAGATCGTGGCCACGATGGACGTTGAATACAACTATGACCCGAAGCTGGGGAAGAGATTTCGCATCGTGACGCAGAGCGGATCCAAGATAATTTGCGACAAAGTGCTGAGGCGGGCGGTGGACAGCGAGATGGAAGCCTCCCATGATATTGGGGCGACCGCCCTGACGCCCGCGAATTACAAGTTTCGCCTGGCGGGAATCGACAGTCTCGGCGGAAGGCAGGTTTATCTGCTGGATGTTGATCCGCTGGTGGCGAGCAAGTTTCTTTACAGGGGCAGGATCTGGGTGGATGCGGCAGATTTCGCGTTGGTAATGATTGATGCGGAGCCGTCCAAGAACCCATCTTTTTGGATTTCGCGAACGCGGATTCGGCAAACCTATGCCAAGACGGGCGATTTCTGGCTGCCGGAGATGAACCGGAGCGAGAGCAAGGTGCGAATTGGCGGGACGGCCGCGTTCACAATCGACTACGGGAGATACCAAGTCGTTTCGAACGCATCGTATTCGCGTTGATCTCCTCTGTGAAACAGACATTAAATCGATCGCGTCGAGACCGGAGCGCTGGCGCACACGGCTGAACCGATGATCGGTGCATATTTCCGCTTCTGAATCGGCGTTTTGTGGTATCCCACCCTTGCGACGAAAACAAGAACACTGCAAGGATAGGGCGCCCGCTTCTCTTAGCGCTGGCTTTGGGCGAGCGTTCGCTATGATACCGTTTGATTACGGCGTCCTTGAGCCGGGCTGGGGTTATCTGGCCTGAGCAGAGTGCCCGCGACGGGCGGGAATCATGGACGGCGGGCGCATACCAAGAATGCCTCAATTGCCGGAACGCACATTGTTTTCCCTTGCCCCGAACCCGGCTTCAACGCCAGAGTCCGCGCCCAATCCCGGGTCCGGGCCCAGGCAGGCGCCGCAGCGGATTCCGCCCTGGCTGGAGCGCTCGGAGATGTTCTTGCGCGTGCTGCTTAGGATGTATATCGGCCTGGCTATCTGCTATGTGCCGTGGTCGAAGATGTTCTGGGACCAGAACCCCTTGTTTGTGCAGTTTCCTACGCTTGGCATTTATGCGGCCAGCGGTATTGTGCGTGGCCTTGTGTCCGGGTTGGGACTCTTGAATCTGTGGATTGCGTTTCAGGACGCTTTCCGTCATTGGGAAGGGTGAGATGGAAGAGCAGGGACCAGGGACTAGCCACCCCAGCGAGCAAAGACCGCTCGCCGGGGACCCCGGCAGGGACGAGGGACCAGGGACTAAAGGACCGGTTCCGGCGGCCGTCATTCCCGCCAACGGGGCTCCGCCTGCGCCGCTCGAATCTGCGCCGCTGGCTTATGAGAACTCCGGCTTTTTGAACAGCGCCGACGGGCGGCTGATAAGGATTGTCTCAGAGTATTTGGAGCCGCTGGCGCGCTTCCGGCGAGAGAAGATTCAGGACACGGTGGTGTTTTTCGGCTCGGCGCGATTTCGCGGGCGCGAGGAGGCCGGCCATGCCCTGGAGTTGCTGGAAAACACCGGCTCGACGCGACCTGCGCCCAGCCATGAGCAGCCGGCCAAAGCACTGGAGATTGCCGCGGGCAAAGCAACCGATTTGCAACTGAAGCGCGCTGAAGCCGCAGTGGAGATGGCGCGCTATTACGAAGACGCGCGGCGGCTGGCAGGGCTGCTTACCGGCTGGGCAAAGCAGATTCCATCGAAGCGAGCGCGGTTTGTGGTGACGAGCGGAGGCGGGCCGGGAATTATGGAAGCGGCCAATCGCGGGGCTCACGAGGCCGGCGGAAAAACGATTGGGATGAATATCCGGCTGCCTTTCGAGCAGCACCCCAACCCCTACATCACGCCCTCGCTTAACTTCGAGTTCCACTACTTTTTCATGCGCAAGCTGTGGTTCGCTTATCTGGCGAAGGCGCTCGTGGTTTTTCCTGGCGGGTTCGGAACGCTGGACGAGATGTTCGAGATTCTCACGCTCGCTCAAACTCAAAAGCTGGCCAAGAAAATCACCGTGGTTATTTACGGCTCGGAATATTGGAAAAAGGTTTTCAATCTGGACGTTTTGGTGGAGACCGGCGCTATTTCGCCCAAGGACATCGAACTGTTTCAGTTTGCCGATACGCCTGAGCAGGCCTTCGAGTTGCTGCGCAAGGGGCTGACGGAGAACTACCTCGCGGAGGAAGCGGCGGAGAGCAAGCAGGCCGTGGGTCCGCGAGTGGCCGCGGAAGAAGATCTGATGGCCGGGCCGACGCTTGAGGATTTTCTGGGACCCGACATGGCGAAGACGAGCAAATAAGTGAGCGTGCAAGCGGGCGCTAATGTTTCGGCTGCAATTTGTTTGCCGCTGGTTCCGATGCGCCGTTAGACCAGTTGAAAACCTCGTCATGGCCAGACGAGTGGGCCGCTCTCCAACAGTGGCCTGGCTCAATCGGGAGCCACATGCTCTTTGCGGTCGAGCGATCAGTGGGCCAACTGTTTTCCTGTGCTCACTTCAAAAAGATTGCCGTAAGAGGACACATCGCCGTGTAGCGGGGCTTGGCGAAATGAAACCTGGCTCCCGTTTTTGAGGAATGTCCAGTATCGTATGTCCTGTTCTGAATGGAATCTTCGGATGACGCGCCCGGCTCGCCAAATATCCAGTTCCACCGCGACCTCATGGGCATCGTTCGCGCCGGCTTCCAGAGGAGTGAGCTTCTTGTAGACGAGCCAGCCGACGGTTCCCCTATCCGGCCCGATCTGTATACCGTCGAAGCCGCCGCCGGCCTGCCACTTCCTGGGCACTATCAAGTGGTCGCGCCCATCGGCGGTGAGGATATGCAATGTC
>JBAPYY010000215.1:0-3644 GCA_049284975.1 Occallatibacter sp. | reverse complement strand
ACTTTGTCCGCTACCAGACACTCTTCGACAAGCGGGAGGTAGCGCGCGCGGACTACGACCAGTATAAGTCCATCGCAGCGGCGCAAACCCAGACAGTCGCCTCGAACCAGGCAGCCGTCGCCTCTGCCCAGAAGACAGTGGAACAGCGCATGGCCCAGCTCGCACAGCAGCGCAGTAAGCTACAGCAGACCCAGAGCAGCGCGCCTTTGCAAGTCGCCATCAAGGAAGCCGACATCAAGGGCCAGCAGGCGAATGTCGAGGCAGCCCAGGCGGCGCTTGCACAGAGCCACCTCAATCTTGGCTACTGCCGCATCGCCGCTCCGGTCTCCGGGGTGATAGCGCAGCGCAGCGCTGAAGTCGGCGCCCGCATTTCCAAAGGCCAGCAGTTGTTCATGATTGTGCAGACCGGCGACCTATGGGTCACCGCCAACTTCAAGGAGACGCAGTTAGCCCGCATCCACCCTGGCCAGCATGTCCGCATTGCCGTGGACGCCCTGCATGAAACCTTCGACGGCACCGTGGAAAGCATGCCTGCCGTCACCGGCTCCCGCACCAGCGTCCTGCCTCCGGAGAACGCCACCGGCAACTACGTGAAGGTTATCCAGCGTCTTTCTGTCCGCATCCGCTTCAACAGCGGCCAGAAGGATCTGGACAAGCTTCGCCCCGGCATGTCCGTCGAGTCAAAGGTGAATCTGGACTAACCCATGGCCCAAGCAGACGAAATCGCAAACGCCGAGTCCGCGCCTGTTGGCCAGCCGTTGATCAATCCATGGATCATCGCCATGACCGTCACCCTAGCAACATTCATGGAGGTGCTGGACTCCTCGATCGCTAACGTTGCTCTTCCGCACATTGCCGGCTCACTTGGCGCCAGCTCGGAAGAGAGCACCTGGGTCATCACCAGCTATCTGGTATCGAGCGCCATCGTGCTACCGATGAGCGGCTGGCTTTCGAACGTGATCGGTCGTAAACGCTTCTATATGGGATGCGTCGCCATCTTTACCCTCAGCTCGTTACTCTGCTCTGTGGCCACGAGCCTGCCCATGCTTATCGTCTTTCGCATCCTGCAAGGAGTTGGCGGTGGCGGTCTGCAGCCCACTGAACAAGCTATCCTGGCCGACACCTTCTCTGCTAAGCAACGCAGCATGGCCTTTGCCATCTATGGAGTAGCAGTCGTCGTCGCGCCCGCCGTCGGTCCAACACTCGGTGGTTGGATTACGGACAACTACAGTTGGCACTGGATATTCCTCATCAACGTGCCCATTGGCATCCTCTCGCTCGCGCTTACGCACCGCGTCGTGCAGGACCCGGTGTACCTGAAGAAACTCCTCCGCTCAAGCCTCCGCGTGGACTATATCGGCATCAGTCTCATCGTTGTCGGCGTTGGCTTCCTGCAGTATGTGCTCGACAAAGGCCAGGAGAACGACTGGTTCGCCTCGAAGATCATTCTGATCAGCGCGATGGTTGCCATCGTCGCGCTGGTTGCTCTGGTCTTCCGCGAGCTGACCCACGAAAACCCAATCATGGACCTCCGGCTGCTCGCCAAGCGGAACTTCGCCATCGCCATTACCTTCAGCTTCATCCTCGGCATGGTGCTCAACGGCAGCACCATCCTCTTGCCGCAGTTTTTGCAGAATGATCTAGGCTATACCGCGCAGCAGGCAGGCATGGCGCTCTTACCCGGCGGGATCGCCCTTGCAATGATGATGCCCATCGCTGGTATCCTGGCCAGTAAATTCGACCAGCGCTTCATCATCGCCATCGGTTTTGCCCTTCTGTCCTTTGGACTCTTTCACGTCACCGAAATCTATCTTGGCGTCAGCTTCAGTACCGTAGCAACCCTTCGCGTCCTCCAGGTCATCGGCATTCCGCTCATCTTCATCCCTATCAGTACGCTCAACTATGTGGGGGTGCCGCAGGACAAATTCAACCAAGTTTCCGGCATCAGCAATTTCACGCGCAATATGGGCGGCAGCATCGGCGTCTCCATGCTCTCGAACTTCCTCTTCCGCCAGGGGCAGACTCACCGCAGCACCCTCACCGCGCACACCAACCATGCCAATCCATTCTTCGAAAGGCAGCTCAACGCCATGACGCAGAACTTCGTCGCCATGGGGGCCAGCACCAGTGAAGCCTCGCATCGCGCCCTCGCGCAACTCTCCGCGCAGATCGATCTGCAAGCGAACGTGCTCGGCTTCGTCAACGCATTCTGGATGCTCGGGCTGGTCGTTATGTTGCTGATCCCGCTGCCCTTCATCATGCGACGGCCTAGCCCGGAAGAAGCAAAGGCCTCAGCAGCGGCGCACTAACAGCGCGCCGAAATCCGCAAATCGCTACAGACTGTGTTTGTAACCGGGAGATCAAGCGTCAACGGTCGATAACAGCCCAACGCGCGTTTCCACAGGTGCCAACTCGTGGCGTTCTGCAAATGCACTCCTCACTGCAATGCGAGGTTAGTAGTGGCTTGGGGGTAACTGAGAACGTGCAAGAGCCAAATCCCATGTATGTTGAGCAGGTCTCGCGGGTAATAGAGCTGTTGCAGGGGAAGTGGACAGTTCAAATTCTGTGTGCGATGCGCAAGCGCCCTAAACGTCTCAGTGAGCTACGAAGACGAATTCCGTCGGCGTCAAAAAAGGCTTTGACGGCAAAGCTGCGCTCTCTTGAAGCTGCGCAAATCGTCCTGCGCCGAGACTTAAGCAGTTCTGTGCTTCACGTTGAGTATGAAGTTGTAGACACGATCCGCGAACCGCTTTCAGCGCTGTTGGATCAGCTTGCAGAGTGGGGTCGTCTATACAGTCCAGATGGACCGCCAAGGGACTCTGCAAAAGCTAACTCTTCGGCTGTCCACAGCCCGAGCGAGTGACGTATTCAATGCAGATGCATCCTCATTCGTCCAGGTGTAGTTTCACTCGCCGCTCCCGAAGCTGCGCGTGTGATCGTTCCAATTCTTCTGCGATCAGCTTTTCATCCGGCAAAACGGTCCGATACTCCGCAGCAAGGACTTTGTTGGGGAGATTGTCGAGCGCGTAATGGGCTTCTGCTACACCCTTTTCCGTGCAGAGGATAAGACCCACCGGAGGGTTTTCTCCGGGTTTCATCCAGTGCTCTCGAGCATAGTTGAGGTACAGGTGCATCTGGCCCGCGTCAGCGTAGCCGAACTTGCCGACTTTCAAGTCAATGATGAGCAAACACCGCAAGCGCCTATGGAAGAAAATGAGATCAATCCTGAACCAGGTGTCATCCAGACGTAAGCGGCGCTGACGACCGAGAAAGGCGAAGTCATCACCGAGTTCCAGCAGGAAGTCCGCGAGGTGTTGGATGAGCGCTTCTTCGAGTTCTGATTCGGAGTATTCATCCTTGAGATTGAGGAATTCGAGGACGAACGGATCTTTGATCGCCTCTTCAGGCGTGATTGCGTCACTTGGCTCCGGCGTTTCCGCCTTTTCAAGCATTGCGGCCTTGTTGCGCGAGAGCGCGATACGTTCATAGAATTGACTTCCGATTTGGCGGTCTAGCTGGCGGACGGACCAACCGGCCCGTATCGCTTCCGCCTCGTAGAACTTCCTTGCTTCTGGCCTCTTGACGGCAAGCAGCCGAAGGTAGGCGGACCAAGGCAAGGGGAACATGGCCGAGAGGGTAGGGAC
>JBAPYY010000214.1:0-7022 GCA_049284975.1 Occallatibacter sp. | reverse complement strand
TCCCTGAATCGATTGAGCGCCTGCTTCGCCACTATCTCGCCAGCCGCGCGCATGAAGAAAATTTGCGCGCATGGTTTGCGCGGCACAGCAACGACGAACTGCGCGCGCACCTTGCTGGCGAATTTCTGGAAGCCGTGGAGCGCGACCTGCCTACAGGCCGTGTGCCTCACGAAATAGCAGCTGATTGAGGATGCCATGAATCTGTTGCCAATTTTTCTCAAACTCGATGGCCGGCGCGGCCTTATTGTAGGCGCCGGAACAGTTGCGCTCGAGAAAATCCACAGCTTGCTCAAAACAGGATTGCGCCTCCGAGTTGTCGCACCAACTGTACGGCCTGAGATTCAGCAGCTCGCAGCGGACGGCAGAATCGAATGGACTCAACGTCCATTCCAACTCTCCGACCTCGATGGCAACTATCTGGTCATCGCTGCAACCAACTCCGCCGAAGTCAATACCGCCGTATACCACGGAGCTGTCGAGCGCGGCATTCTGTCGAACAGCGTTGACGACCCTCCGCACTGCGATTTTTATTTTGGCTCGGTGGTCAGCCGCGGCAAATTGCAGCTTGCAATCTCAACCGCCGGAGAAAGTCCTGCTTTCGCGCAGCTGTTGCGCCGCGAAATCGACGAGCAGTTGCCCGGTGACCTTGGCCCGTGGCTTGATGACCTCGGAAGGCTGCGCCGCCAGATTTTATCTACGCTCCCTCGCGGCGAATCGCGCAAGCAATTACTTCACCGGCTTGCCCAGCGTGAGATTTTTGGCTCCGCCGCTTGGCCTACGCGCCAAATGGCATTTGCGCCACGCGCGGACCAGAATACTGAATCGAAAGGAAAGGTCTATCTGGTTGGAGCGGGTCCCGGCGATCCTGAACTGCTGACTGTCAAAGCGCTGCGTCTCATTCAGTCGGCCGATCTCGTACTGCACGACGACCTTGTTCCGCAAGCGATTCTTGAGTTGGCGCAACCTGCCGGCGAGATGATCAACGTGGGCAAGCGGTGCGGCGTGAAGAACATTACCCAGGAGCAGATCAACGCCATGATGGTGGAGAGCTCCCGCGCGCTTTTCACCGTCGTCCGGCTCAAGAGCGGCGACCCGCTCATCTTCGGGCGCGCTGCCGAGGAGATAGCTGCCCTCACCGAAGCAGGCATTCCATTTGAGATTGTCCCCGGCGTCTCTGCCGCCTTTGCCGCGGCCGCTGCGATTAACTGCCCGCTGACCAGCCGCAGCAGTGCATCGAGCGTGATCTTTTCCACCGGCCAACACGCGCAATCGCAACCTGGCGACCAATCGTCGCTGCCGCCAATGGAAGACTCGACCCGCGTAGTCTATATGCCGGGCCGTGATCTGCGGCCGCTGGCGCAGCATTGGCTTGACGAGGGTCTGCCTTCAGACTTCCCCTGCGCAGTCATCTCACGCGCCGCTCAACCTGACCAGCAAATTCAATTTTCCACTCTCTCCGACCTTGGCGGCGCAGCACCCGCTCTTGCGCCCAGCCTGCTCATCGCCGGATGGGCCATCCGAGAATCCTGCGGCACGTTTCAGATGCAAGAACTCGAAGACTCAGTCACCGCCTGAAATTCAGCTCCAGGTTTTGTGCCTGTGGTCCGCCGAATTGCCTAACATATTGATTTGATTGGTGGCGGGAGGCAGGATCGAACTGCCGACCTACGGGTTATGAATCCGTCGCTCTAACCATCTGAGCTACCCCGCCGGAAGAGGCTCAGGCCGCGATGGGCTTGCCCGAGGGGACTGGACGAAGACGAAATCCGCGCACAACTCCCACTTTCGATTTTACGGGCCGCTGGATTGAAGGTCAACCCAACTCTTGTCCAGTCGGCGCTGATTAGCCACGGGGCAGACACCCCCGATAAATTCTGACCCTGCTCGTGTAAACTCGGCAGCATGAGTACGTTCCGTATTGCCGGGGTGATTCCAGCCCGGCTTAGCTCTACTCGGCTCAGCCGCAAGGTGCTGCGCATAATAGCCGGCCGGCCCATGGTCGAATGGGTCTGGCGCGCAGCCTCCGCCAGCGGTCTGATGGACCCTGTGGTGGTGGCCACTGACTCGGACGAAGTGGCAGCCATATGCCGGGAGCGCAACATTTCTGTGGCGATGACCTCGGCAACCTGTCCCAGCGGCTCGGATCGGGTAAGGGAAGTGGCCCGTCAGATCGACGCCGACATATATGTAAACATCCAGGGCGATGAGCCGACTCTGACCGCAGCCTTTTTCCCGCCGCTGCTGGCTCTGTTTGAGCGGCCTGAGGTGGAAGTGGCCACGCTCGCCGTCCGCTGCCCGCCGGAGGAGTTCGACAATCCCAACGCCGTCAAGGTGGTCACAGCTCTCGATGGCCGCGCGCTCTACTTTTCCCGCGCCACGATTCCGTTCGACCGCGACGGGAAATCTTTCTCAGGCTACCGCAAGCATCTTGGGATTTACGCTTATCGCAAGGCCGCGCTGGAGCGGTTTGCAGCGCTGCGGCCCTCGCCGTTGGAACTGGTCGAGCGGTTGGAGCAGTTGCGGTTGCTGGAAAACGGCATCGCTCTTTATGTGGCCGATGCGCCAGCCGACACCATCGGCGTGGACACCGAGGAAGATTTGCTGCGGGCTGAGGCGGTGCTGCGGGAGCGCGCAGTGCAAAGCGGCGAATAATCCCCCGATCTCCCGCAACAAAGTTTCTTCGGTGTCGTCAAAAATCTGAATTGCGCGCAAGAATCGGGTAGCCGGGAAGCCCGCTGATCAGCGACCATAGGTTCCATGAGTGGCAAACCCCAACAAGCGCTGGTTCGCACGGCTGCGGTGGCCCTTGACGCGGACTCTGCCTGGAAACAAGTTCTTGCCCGTGACCCAGAGTCCAGTTTTTTCTATGCGGTCTCGTCCACCGGCGTCTTTTGCCGTCCGGCCTGTTCGAGCCGCCGTCCGCTCCGGGCTAATATCCGCTTCTTTCGATCTGCGGACGAGGCGCGCGCTGCCGGCTTTCGCCCATGCAAACGCTGCAAACCGAGCACGGTAAGCAGCAGCCCTTTGGATAAAATTCGAGTACACGTTGAAGCGAACCTCGACCGCCAGGTTTCGCTGGCCGAACTGGGCCGGCTCGTCACCTTAAGCCCTTTCACCGTGCAGCGGCTTTTCAAACAGGCGATGGGCGTCAGCCCCCTGCAATATCAGCGAGCGCTGCGGGCGGCCAGTTTGCGTGGCGCGCTCAAACAAGGAGAAACCGTGACCAATGCTATTTACAACGCCGGATTTGGTTCATCGAGCCGTGGCTATGACGGTGCACAACTGGGCATGACGCCCGCCCGCTTCGCCCAAGGCGGACGGGGCGAGCAAATCAGCTTTACTACCGCGCGTTCGCCTTTCGGCTGGCTGGTGGTGGGAGCAACAGCGCGTGGCCTTTGCTGGCTGGCGCTCGGAGCTACCTCCGCCGAGGTTGAGGCCAGTTTGCGCGAGGAGTTTCCGCAAGCGACAGTGCGCCGCGATCCGTCGTTGGCTACACTCGTCGACGCGGCGCTACGTACGGTCGACGCTCAGACAAACTCATCGAAGAAGGCTGCCGCCATGCAGGTGGATTTGCGCGGAACGGCGTTCCAGTTGCGCGTCTGGCAGGCGCTGCGCCAGATTCCCCGTGGCGAGACGCGAACATACAGCCAGTTGGCGCGCGAGATGGGCATGCCCAACGCGACCCGCGCCGTGGCGCGCGCCTGCGCAACCAACCGCGTGTCCATTGTTGTTCCATGCCATCGCGTCGTGGGCGTCAGCGGTTCACTTACCGGCTATCGTTGGGGCGTAGAGCGAAAGCGCCAACTGCTGGAAGCCGAAGGCGCGCGAACGGGAGCATCGATTGCTTGAAATTTGTCGGGGCTGCCCTTGCAGCTTCAAAGACGAGAACCCATCCGCCAAATCGAGGCGGATGATATTCTCAATAAGTCAGGAGTACCCACCAACTATGGCAACTTCAACTCTGGAAACCGCCGCAACGGACTATAAGATTGCCGACCTCGCGCAGGCCGACTGGGGTCGCAAAGAAATCACCATTGCCGAACAGGAAATGCCCGGCCTGATGTCGATCCGCAACAAGTACGCAGTTGCCAAACCGCTGGCGGGCGTTCGCATCACCGGCTCGCTGCACATGACCATTCAGACGGCCGTGCTGATTGAGACATTGGTCAGCCTGGGCGCGGAAGTGCGTTGGGCAAGCTGCAACATTTTCTCCACGCAGGACCATGCCGCCGCGGCCATTGCCGCCAGCGGCGTTCCCGTCTTCGCATGGAAAGGCGAGTCGCTGGAAGAGTACTGGGCTTGTACCTTGCAGGCGCTCAGCCACAAAGGTGGCAAAGGGCCGCAACTGGTGGTAGACGATGGCGGTGACGTTACGCTGCTCATCCATAAAGGCTATGAATTGGAAGAGGGCGATAAGTGGGTCGATGGCCCTGCGTCGAATCACGAAGAAAAGGTCATCAAGGACCTGTTGAAGAAGGTTTACGCCGAGGACCCGCAACACTGGCACAAGGTTGCCAAAGAGTGGCGCGGCGTTTCAGAAGAGACCACGACCGGTGTGCATCGGCTCTACAAAATGATGGAGCAGGGCAAGCTGCTGGTGCCGGCCATCAACGTGAACGATTCAGTGACTAAGAGCAAGTTCGATAACCTGTACGGCTGCCGCGAGTCGCTCGCCGACGGCATCAAGCGCGCAACCGATGTGATGGTCGCGGGCAAGGTCGCTGTCATCTGCGGCTACGGCGATGTGGGCAAAGGTTCGAGCCACTCGCTGCGCGGCATGGGCGCTCGCGTCATCATCACGGAGATAGACCCCATCAACGCACTGCAAGCGGCGATGGAAGGCTTCGAAGTTACGACGATTGAGGAGACGTTGGGCCGCGGCGATATCTACGTGACATGTACCGGCAACACCGACATCATCACCCTCGAACACATGAAGCGCATGAAGGATCAGGCCATTGTCTGCAACATCGGCCACTTCGACAATGAAATTCAAATGGACCAGCTGAACGCGGAACCGGGAGTAAAAAGGCTCAACATCAAGCCTCAGGTGGACAACTATACATTCCCGGATGGGCACAGCATTTTCGTGTTGGCCGAAGGCCGCCTGGTAAACTTGGGCTGCGCAACAGGTCATCCCAGCTTCGTGATGAGCAACAGCTTCGCCAACCAGACGCTGGCGCAACTTGACCTATGGGCGAAGCGCGATAGCTACAAGGTCGGCGTCTATGTCTTGCCCAAGCATCTGGACGAAGAGGTTGCGCGACTCCACCTGGAAAAGATCGGCGTCAAGCTGACTACGTTGACTCCGAAACAGGCTGACTATCTCGGCGTGCCGGTCCAAGGGCCGTACAAGGCGGAGAATTACCGGTACTGAAAAGCAGCGAATAGGGAAGAAAAAACGGCAATCAGTTTCCCAGAATTCAAGAGTGAGATTTAAAGAACAAAGCCCCGGTTGATGCCGGGGCTTTGTTGCGTTCACGAGGAGCTAACTTGCCTACACTCAAGTAAGGAAACGAAGGTCACGTTACGAAGGGTTAAATTCCATCGCTCGTTCCCCCAAAAATTCAAAGTTATGTCGATAGCAGATGCTTGGGCATGAAGAGATATGCCTGTGGAGAATACTATGCGAATTCGCCTTTTAGGTGCCCTTCTGATCCTGGCTGGATTTTCCGGTTGCGGAAACCAACCCCCGTTGCCAGCCACCCCTGCCGCTGTTACCCACACCTATAACGGGACGGCATCGGTCGGCGACTTTCTGACCATCACCATCAATTCGACCGCGTTGACCATCAGCTACGACGATTTCACCAACGGCCTGACGGGAACGGTTCCCTACACGGTCAACGCGAATGGAAGCTATACGATCACCGATCCCAGCGGGCATCTAATTTCGGCGTATGAAGTTCCTGGCTATGCGCTGGTGATTCAGGCGAGCAATGTTGGACCAAACAGCGACACAGCGGCATTGATCACAGCCGTTGAGAGTGGACCGATCTCGCTGAGCACATTCGCTAACAACAGTTACAACTATTTTCAGTTCCGTACCTCGTTCGGCGGCGTGGACGTGGGTTCGGTGAGCATCGGAGCAAACTCCACCGTGACAACATCATCGTACTGGCCTTACGGCTACTTCAGCGAAGGCTCCGGCGGCGCCTTTCAGGGCAGCACGATGGACCTGAGCGGGCTGACGGAGTCCGCTTCCGGCGACTATATCTCTGGAGTCATTCCGGGCGCAGGCGGCGGCACGAATACCATCTTCGGCACAGCCAGCGGGTTCTTCATTGTGGATTCACCCAGCGGCTCGATCATCGGATTGCCGAAGGCGGCAACCTCGGCCTTCGATCCCACGGTGGCGGGAACTTATAACGGAATTTTTTACGAGAAGGCAAACGTCACAATGGCTGCGGGCTCCAATACGGAAACGGGAACACCTTCGACCGGTCAGGCAACGATTGTTGTGACCGCTGCCGTAGGTACCACACTCCCCAGCATTACGGTCACTGATTCGAATGGCAACGCGTTCATCAGTAATGCAACGCTGACGCCTGTGGGCAATGACACTAATCTGTATGGTAGCGCGGGTCAACTGAACGATCCCTGCAACGGATTATTTACATTCCGCGCAGTGACAGGCACCTACGAGCATGATGTTTTTGTCACGTTCGTGGGCAACTCTGTGGTCTTTGGAAAGTTCAGCGCCAACCTGCCATGGTCACAGACAAGCGGCTACAGCTATTGGTACGGCGTGGGCCTGAAGTAGCAAGAAGGGACTGATTATCCTCCTTCCGGGAAGCATCGTTTGCCCTTCGGGCAGCAAACGGGCTTCCCGACTTTTTTGCTGGTCGCAAAAAATTGCGTTTCACTACTTTTGCCCGCGGTGAGCCAGGTGCTGATAGAGTCGCCAGAGTCCGCTATGAAGCAGTTCGGTCTGACGGGCTTTGAGCGCCGCATAGGAACGCTCCACATAAGAATCGAACTCCGGAGGCCACCCGATGGTCGAGCGGCGCTCGGAATAGTCG
>JBAPYY010000213.1:0-2052 GCA_049284975.1 Occallatibacter sp. | reverse complement strand
CATCTTCGCCGGTGATGATCTTCTTGGAGTTCAACCGCGCAAAGAGGTCGTGGGATTTGACCTCTTCGCCCTCGGTCAGCAGGCGGGCATCGGCGCCAAGCATTTCAATGAAGGCATGAATCTTGGCCTCTGCCGCCTCGCGGAGCTTAATCAGGTCGTTACCCTCTTCGGTCGGGAAGAAGTTGTAGGTGTGAATGCTGGTGAATTTGGTATCCACGCGGTTGACGCGGCCCACGCGCTGGATAAGCCGTGTCGGGTTCCACGGAATGTCGTAGTTGATGACCACGTTGGAGCGATGCAGGTTGACGCCTTCCGATAGCACTTCGGTGCAAACCAGAATCCGGTAATCGTCACGCGGGTGGAAGGCGTTGGCGTCAAAGTTGGCAATGACGGCCTTGTGGGCGGCCTCATCCGACTGCCCCGAGTAGCACAGCACCTTTGCGTCGACGTGCTTGGCAATCTGCCCGGACAGGTAGTCCGCCGTTTCTTGCGACTCGGTAAAGATGATGAGCCGGTTTTTCTTGAGCAGTTGCTGGCTGGTTAGAATTTCGCGGAACGACTCCCACTTAGGATCGCGGTGGACCGCCTTCCAGATGGTCTGGATGCGTTTCAGCGTTTTGAAATCCGCCTCCAGGTCTTTGATGAACTGTGACGAAAAGTCCCTGGCATCGAGGCGTTCGGCTTTATCCTCCGCGAGCAGGGTTTCAATGGCGTCCTGAGCATCGTCGTCCAATAGCTCGAAAATTTTGTTGATGTGCTTCTTGCTGATGTAGACGTGGCCCTTGCGGTATTCGGCTATGACACGCTCGTAGGAATGAATGAAGCGGTCAAGGGTCAGGCGGAAGGCATGGAAGCTGCTTTCAAGGCGCTTCACCAAGAGAATCTTCATAAACTTGGCAAGGTTGCGCTGGCCCTGAATTTCGCCGCCTGCTTCGCCGCCCTCGTAGTAGGTGAGCGGGCGATACCGGGCGAAGTTGAATTCCGATGCGATGAGCCGGGTGGTTTCATCGAAGACTTTGCTTTCAACGGCATTGAACTTGTAGAACAAGGGCTGCGGGTCTTCCACGGCTGGGAAGGAAAGCCCCTGCTGGAGCATGTCCTCGCCGTAATACTTCTGAATCTCCGTTCTAGTGCGCCGGATCATCAGGTACTTGAGGACGCGCTCCCGCGTGGCGCGAGCGTTGGCCTGCACGACTTGGAAGTATCGTTCCCGGTCGTTCTGCCGGTCCAAGCCTTCGAGCTTCTTTTCCAGTGCAGAAAAGAATGCTTCCAGGTTGCGCAGATTGGGGATCGTGCTGTTCTTGCCGTTTTGAAATAGCTTGATCTGGCTGAGAATATCGCGCGGGCGGTTGTTTAATGGTGTCGCTGAAATCAGGATGACGCGCTTACCGCGGCAGATTTGGGCCAGCGTCTCGTATGTAGTCTTCGTTTCGGTGCGGAAGCGGTGAGACTCGTCAATGAATACGTTTGTGTAGCGCGACAGGTCGCGCGTGAGCAGGTCGTCGATCTTGCCGATGGATACGAAATCCGTTTGGCGAACCTGAAAGTCTCCAAAGACGTTCGGCCAGGAGCCGCGCTTGTCCCGATCCAGTAGTTGCGGGGGAGCAATGACAAGGTTGCGGCCATCCAACTGTTGGGCCAGCAGTGCGGACATGTAGGTTTTGCCGAGGCCAACCACATCCGAGATGAATACGCCACCATATTCGTCAAGAACTTTGCGTGCAGTGAGAACGGCTTCTTCCTGGTACTTGAGCTTTTTGAAGCCAACCGGGACATAGATGTCGTCAAGCTCAGATGGGCGATTCAGTTCATTTCGGAAATATTCATACAGAAGTTTCAGATAAAGCTCGTAAGGGCTGAATTCCGCATAGGGTGAACGAGTGACGATAGTCTCTTCGTAGGGCTTGGTCACTTCGACCGCCACGTCCCACAGTTCATTGAATTTGGCGATTGCAAAATCGTAGTCGGCCCGGTTCTTGAGCTCAACATTGAACTCCAGATTTTCGGCGAGGCCGGACTGAGTGAGATTGCTAGAACCGGTGATGACACGCC
>JBAPYY010000212.1:0-2298 GCA_049284975.1 Occallatibacter sp. | reverse complement strand
GGCAAGCAAGTCAGGATCACGGGTACCTCGATTGCCCGGATCGAAAACGGAAAGATAGTCGAAGGCTGGGACAACTGGGATCGTCTGGCAATGCTCGAACAGATCGGAGCATATAGTCCACCCGAGGTCGTGATCCTGGCTAAAACCGCGTAACCCCATCTAGCGGACGGAGCGGCTGCACATGCAAGCCGTCTTTTGGCTTGGGTGGGGCAGTTCCAGGGTTGGACTATCCTGGGACATTGCTTTGAAAGGGCGCGGCTTCCAGCCGCGCCGCAACGGAAACGCCCGTCCGCTCCGTCATCCCGAGCAGAGCATGAGCGTCCGAAGGACGGTCATGCGGGGTCGAAAGCCTGCCCTGAGCGAAGCCGAAGGGGACCCCACGCTCGTCGATACCCAGCAGCGGCCTACCAGGGAGCCCCCTGAGATTCTCACCCCTCGGCTGTCCACCCGCGCCAGGTGTAGGGCGGACAGGAGTGTCCGCCCAAGCGACGAAATGACTCTGTCCGCGGGTGAAAACGCGTCAGTCCCCAAGGCATGAGGACAATCCAGTTTTGTTCTCCGGACGGAGTCTGTGACGCGTGAACACCCCCCTCAAGCCAAGCGGCGGGCTTGAGGGGCACCCGCCAAGACAACCCGTCCAGAGTAGCACTGAGGTTGCGGCGCGACTGTACGCGGCTGATATCCTTTCCTTAGGCATTTAACATGCCCTCAATCGTGCAGCGAAATCCGTTCGTCCAACCACGCATCCCGGCGGCGAATACACATGCGGACATCGAGATTTGGAATCGAGCGGTCAAAGAATCCTTCGCCCCCTTCGTGCGGAGACGACGAATTCTAGTCGAGAGTCGCCAAGAGTTGCGTGCTGAGCTGATTAATCTTCTCCCTATTCTGGATCATCCTGGGCTCGTGAAGGCACTTTTGGAATCGGTTCGAATGTGCAGGAAGGCCATCTACTTGAATTCGGCAGCATCTCACGCTCACCAGGTCGTGCATTTTTCAGACACGAGCCGAGCCGACGATAATTGGTTAGGCCTTTGCGCATCAATGAAACCGCTAGACGCAAACGCCGATCTTGCAGACCGCGTAACACAGGCCATGACGGAGATAGACGCCCTAGCTGAAGGATGCCTGAAGCCGCGCATCAAATGCCTTTTTGGGTTTGCTCATTTTCTAGCCCATGCTTCTTATCCTAGTCGAGTAAGAGACTTTGGCGAGTGTATCGCGGATTGGCCGACCGGCATAGCAGGCAATCTTCGTGGCCTAATGAAGGATCCAGCCTTTGGGATTTCAATTAGCCAGTGGAGAAACATTGCCGCCCATCGAAGTTACCTGCGCACAGGGCCAGACATCTTTCAAGGTGCTTATGGCAAGAAGGTTAGGAAAACCTTCACATTCAATTTCGCAGCGCTCCAGGAGGTATTGGCATGGTCAAAGCAATTGTTAGCAGTTTGCCGAATGGCGAACGTAATCATCTATACCGAGTTTATGCCCGAATTGTTACTTCTCGGGTTGCCCGACATATCATTGAGGTTTGATGCCTTTGTGGTCAGTCTCTCACATAGCCTGAGAATGGTGGGGTTCACATATTTCGCCGAAAAACAGGCCAATGGAGAACTAGCAGTCCTATATCAGGATGATTTAAAGCGGGAGCCGAAACACGCCATAGTGCACGCTTCTCAGGTGCTCGATCAATTGGCAGTCGTGTCGAACTCGGACGTTGCCCTGCGAAGCGTCATTAAGAAAGTTGGTATAGTACTAGTGACGGCTGAAGAGATAATGTACGCCTCAGCCTCGGTAGACGTGGACGTTGCGCTAAGGTGGCTTTCGCGTGAGATTTCCCAAAAGCAGTACATCGCTCAGATTGACTTTTGGATCGCTCAGGGGGCAGTGCCGTGAAGCGGGTAGGTGGCCCACCCAAGCCGGCTTTTGGCTTGAGTGGGGCATTTCTCGAATTCGGCGACAGACGGAACTCCCTTCGCGAATCGCGGCGGGTGCCGTGCCAACCATCTTTAGCGAGCATTTTCCACAGTAAGCTTCAGCCCGACCGCCTTAGTCACAGCAACCAGAGTAGAAAGCCGAGGATTTCCCTTCGCCGAGAGTGCGCGATACAAGCTCTCACGCTCGATCCCGGCAGCTTTGGCCACCTTGGCAATGCCTCCTCGCGCTTCCGCGATGCGGCGCAGCGCGATCAGGAGAATGCGAGGCTCTTCGGTGTCTCCCAATGCGGCCTTCAGGTATTCGGCGGCAAACTTCGGATTCTCGCGCAACCGTCGGCGCATGACTTCATCATGCGATTCA
>JBAPYY010000211.1:0-2886 GCA_049284975.1 Occallatibacter sp. | reverse complement strand
CGTGTACGTCATGATGTAGCGCTTCAACGGCTCCACAAATGTGACCCGAGGGTCCTCGCATCCACCTCCGCCGTCGGACCGCCGTTCATAATCGGCCTCGGGCTCCAGTGCGATACCAAGCCTTTCGACGCCCGACGGGTCGCCGGTTTCATTGAACTTCACTCGGGCAATGCCAATGCGTGAGTAATTGCCTTTCGCAACCAGCCGCGGAAAGATGTAGAGCTCACCGTCCGGCCCGCGTGCCGCTGCTGGATTCAGAACGCCCTCTGCTTCCTGAGCGTTGCCCCCCTCGGGTTCCATCAGCATTCCCAGGCGGTGGAGCTTGAAGTCGCTCATCGGTACTCCTCAGGCGATCGCACTCGACACTTCAAAGGTTCGCATTTGCTGATCGGGATCTAAACAAGCGATGATCGCTTCGACAACACGCTTGGTCTCAGCGGGACCTCGAACTGGAATGGAAATAACACCTGCCTGTTCAGCTGGGTAGTCGTTCCCGCCCACAAACAAAGCATCTCCCACGTAAATCATTTCTTTCACAGAAATGCCGAGTGTCTCTTGCAGCTTTTTGATCCCGTAGGCTTTGTCAATGCCCGGTTTGGTGACATCAATGGAAGTCGCACCACCGAGCCGCACCGAAAACTCGGGAATCAGAGTGTCGAGAATGGCTTTGATTTTCTTCCGCTTGGCGAAGTCCGGGTCCCATTTCTCCTTCTCCGCCAAAGGAGCCTGCTGGCCTAATGCGGAATAAGTTACCTGGCTGCCACGATCTTCAATGGTCTCTCCCCACGTCTTTTCAACGGAGAAGCCTGCTTCTACGGTGGCTCTTTTTAGTGAAGCAGCGATTTTCTGCTTTTCTTCCGCAGTGAGATCTTCTGAATAGAGCTTCTTCCACTCCCCGGTGTATTGAAAGAACTCTGTTCCACAAGTGGGTAGAATCGACAGCTTTGTAAGGCGGTTATCCTGGGGCAAATTGGAGAGCACCTGTTTTTCAAACTGCAGCCAAGCGCCTCCGGAGATGATCGCAACCTTGACGACACCGAGCAGGTCATGCAGCAGGGACGCCATTTCTGCATCCAGGGATGATTTGCTTGCGGCGAGCGTTCCGTCGAGATCAAAGACAATCAGCTTTTTCACCATTCATTCACCTCAAACTTCATGCAGTCTCAATTGGAGTGTTCAGCCACTCTGACTCTGTCGTTATTGGCCGGTTTTCGACGATTCGGGCAGCGCGATCTCCAACAAGGTCACTACGTTGTTGGGGCGAAATTCACATGCGCCGACCACCGCAGGCAAGAGCCATACCTCTCCCTTGCCGACCGCGTAGGGAGTTTTTTCGTACGTAACCTGGCCTGAACCTCCAATGCAAACCAACACGCGCGGCTCTTCTTTTGCGCCAACCGCGAACGGCGTTTCACCGCGCAGGCGCCACAGCAGGAAATGTTCGCAATCAAAGAGGCGTTCCCGCTCCACGGGAGTGGTGCTCACCATAACGGGAGTGACGAGGCCACCATGGTTGTCGGCAAAATCAATACTGGCAAGCGCCTGATCGACTTGGAGTGGCCGCGGCTGACCAGTCTTTGCGTCGACATGGCCCCAATCGTAAAGGCGGAATGTCACATCGCTGTTCTGCTGGACCTCGAAGACAACAACGTCGTCGCCTAATGTGTGAACCGTTCCCGCGGGGATGAATACGGCATCGCCGGCCTTCGGGGCGATACACACGAGTTGGTTCGCAATGATTCCATCGTCGAGAGACTGCCGCAGACTGCCGGAGTTCGTGCCTGGTCTCAGGCCGGCATAGACATGGCTTCCCTTCTCAGCTTCGATGACAACCCATGCTTCGGTCTTTGCCGTGTCGCCGGCAGGAATCAGCTCGGGGTGCGCAGCGCTGGGATGCACTTGCACTGAAAGCATTGCGTGAGCATCCAGAAACTTGAGCAGCAGCGGAAAGCGGGTGAAGCGCGAGGACAGCTTGCCCATCAGCTGTTTTCGGAACTGGTCCATCACATGTCCGAGCGTCTGGCCCTTGAACGGCCCATTCGCAACCAGGCTTTGATAATCGGTACGGTCGCTCAGCACCCACGCTTCGCCGATCGGTCCATCGCCAGGAAGCGGCGCGGAGAGCAAGCTCGCCAAGCGGCGGCCGCCCCACAAGCGATATTGATAGATCGGTTCGAAGCGCAGAGGATATAAGGGCATTTCACTCACAGTTCGCGACTTGACTTTCATCATCGGGAGCCTTCATCCGATAAGGCGATCCTGACGCCGCAACGACTGTTAACATCCGTGTCCTGGCCGAGTGGATCCGCCGTCGAGGCCGGTGAAGGTGCGGATTCAATTCGCAGCAGGCGCCGGCATCGCAGATTGCCGATGGCCATTCGGAACCCAGGCGAGGTCGCCACTCAAGACGTAGACAGACAGGGCCGCTGCCATCAGAATCGCGCCTACCCAGAAGCGCCAGTCCCGGTGCATGCGCCTCCAATATGGACCCGGACCCGGTTCGCCGCTGTCGCCGCTATTCCTTTCATGGTTGTGCTTGCTTCCTGTCATTTCGTCTCCATAGCCGGGGAATATTCGCCCCTGCGTGCAGCCTGATTACAGCGTGCGCGATGCGCCAAAGCTTGCTGCGCCGGCACGATGTTGCTCTCGTCGCCTCGCCAAATCTCTAATGCCGGCTGCTGGATGGCGCGGGCAAACGAAAATGCCAATGCCCAAGGCAAACGAAACTTGAATCTCACATTCATCGCGTTCAAACGGGCCGAGGCCAATTCCGCCGATTGGCCGCCCGACAGGAACGCAATCGCCGGCACGGCTGCGGGGACGGCTCGCAGGAAACAGTTCACTGTAGCGTCGGCTACATTGTCCGATGTCGGTTGACCGCTCGAG
>JBAPYY010000210.1:0-2269 GCA_049284975.1 Occallatibacter sp. | reverse complement strand
AGGTTACGGGGCTGCTGCCGTATTCGCGTTTGACGCATTACAGTGGCACTGCTCGCGCCGTGCTCTACACTCGTGTCGCTTACCTCCACAGAAGTCTCTTCCCTGAGATGCTCCAGCGTCTGCCGTTGCTCGGCCAGCGACTGGTTTCCCTCATGGCCGACCGCATTCGCGAGACCACGCGGGTCGAAACGCAGCGCGACAAACTAATGGCGCTTGGCAAGCTTTCCGCAGGGTTGGCGCATGAGCTGAACAATCCCGCGGCTGCTGCCCAGCGCGCAACGGGAAGCCTTCGCGAAGCGCTTGAAACTGTGCGCGAGGCAAGTATCCGGCTAGCGCGCCACGCCCTTTCCGCTGAGCAACGAGAGATGATTACCCGCTTCGAACGGGAGGCCCAGCGCACCCCCAGCACTTCGGCGGATCCGCTTGCTCAGAGCGACCGCGAAGAGCGCATAACTACATGGCTTGAAGCGCGTCATGTGCCGGATGCGTGGAAGATTGCGCCTGCCATCGCCGACGCCGGCGTGGAGGTTCCGAAGCTGGAATGCCTTGCGGGTCAGGTTGGTGACGTGGTATTGTCCGATGCACTCATTCGCATCGCGTCGCTGCTCACCATCGCCAAGCTGATCGACGAAATTGAAATCAGCACCAAGCGGATTACCTATCTGGTCCAGGCGGTTAAAGAGTATTCCTATATGGATCAGGCGGCGATGAAGGAAGTTGACCTTCATCAGGGACTCGAAAATACGCTGACGATTCTGAACCACAAATTCAAGTCCGGAATCACGGTAATTCGTGAGTATGACGATGGCTTGCCGCAAATTTGCGCCTTCGGCGGCGAGCTGAATCAGATTTGGACAAACCTCATGGTAAATGCCATCGAGGCCATGTATGGGAAGGGCGAGTTGCGCGTGCGTACCGCACGCGAACTTGACCGCGTACTTGTCGAGATTGGCGACAACGGACCCGGAATCCCGCCCGAAATTCTGCCCCACATCTTTGAACCATTTTTCACCACCAAAGGGGTCGGCGAAGGAACAGGCCTGGGCCTGGATGCGGTTGGCCGCATCATCAGGAATCATCATGGCGAGATCCGCGTTTCTTCGCACCCGGGCGACACGCGCTTCCAGGTTTTTTTACCTTTAACTCAGCCGAAAAGTCCCGCCGTCGGAACCCTGGAGGAAGACGATGCAGGAAACTTGCTCACACTTGGACCAGATACAAAACCCATCACCTAAGACCGATGGGTGCGAGGAGTGCTTGCAGATGGGCGATTCGTGGGTTCATCTGCGGCTGTGCGAAATCTGCGGCCACGTCGGCTGCTGTGATTCCTCGAAGAACCGGCACGCCACCAAGCACTTTAGAAAGACAAAGCACCCTATCATGCGATCTCTTGAACCGAGCGAAGACTGGGGATGGTGTTACATCGACGATGTCATGATTGAACCGTTTTCGTAAAGGCCGGAGCAGGTTGAAATTGAAAAGGAGGGATGCGCGAAATGAATGCGACAGCAAGCCAACCGGACATTCGTGACCAGCTCTTGCTGCGCCTGGCTGAATCGCGGGCGGTAACTGATGACTTGTTTCGAATTGTTGGCCCGGACGCGCTCTACGACAGGCCTATTCCTGAAAGACACAGGATCATTTTTTACATCGGCCACCTTGAGGCATTCGACTGGAATTTGATTGCGGGTCATGCGCTGGGCCTCGGTACGGCTCACAAGGAATTCGATCGCCTCTTCGCTTTTGGTATCGATCCTGTGGATGGGGGCCTGCCGCAGGACACACCTTCCGACTGGCCTCGGCTCTCAGAGATCAGCGCTTACAACTCGCGCGTCCGAGAAGAACTCGATGACATTCTCAAGAGCCGATCGCAGGCTTCGGCGAGCCACTGGCAATACCCTCAGGAAGTCATCTTGAGCGCGGCGATCGAACACCGATTGATGCACGCAGAGACGCTGGCGTACATGCTGCACCAGCTGAGTTCAAATCAAAAGATTATCCCGCACGGTTATCGCACTGTGGGTTCTCATCTGTCCGGGCTACCAATCGCTGCCCGAATGATCGACATCCCGGTAGGATTTGCCACTCTGGGAATTTCGCGTGGCGGAGATGTGTTTGGCTGGGACAACGAGCTTGAAGAGCATTCCGTTGAAGTGCCTGCCTTTGCGATTGACGCACACAAGGTCACGAACGGATAGTTCCTCCAGTTTGTGCGCGAAGGCGGCTACGACGAACAGCACCTCTGGAGCGCTGCGGACTGGGCCTGGAT
>JBAPYY010000209.1:0-10953 GCA_049284975.1 Occallatibacter sp. | reverse complement strand
CTGGTGCTGTTGCTGATTGCCAGCCTCTACTCATGGAGCGTGATTCTGGGCAAGATATCCAGTTTCCGCAGGGCAACCAAAGAGAGCCAGCGATTCCTGCGCGCCTTCCGCAAGGCGACCCGTTTGCAGGAGATGGCGGCAGTAGCCGAGGAGTGCAAGGCAAGCCCGCTGGCGCAGGTCTTCGAAGAAGTGTACGAAACTTACAAGCGTCAGACAGGCGGATCAGGGCCACCCCGCAACCTGGCGCCGCTGGAGCGGTCGGCACAGACGGCGGCGAGCGAGGCTGTAACCACGCTGGAGCGACGGCTGACCTGGCTCGCGACCATTGCGTCCGCGAGCCCGTTCGTGGGACTGTTCGGTACGGTCATCGGCATTGTGGACGCTTTTCACGGACTGGGCACGGCGGGAGCCGCCACGCTTCGGGCTGTGGCGCCGGGCATCAGCGAGGCGCTGATTACCACGGCTGCAGGGCTGTTTGTGGCCATTCCGGCAGTGATTGCGTACAACCAGTTCACAGCACGCATCAGGGTGTTTGCCGCTGCCACCGACGACTTTTGCCGCGAGTTGCTGAATTCACTGGAAGAAATTCCGGTGCGCGCTGCGGCTCCCGCGCGGCCCGCGAATGCTGAAGGAGCGCGTGAATCGGCCGGGGAGGCGAGCCGGGAGGTGGACCGTGGCCTTTACAAGTAACGGCGGCCAGACGCGGACTTCCCTGGCGGATATCAACATCACGCCGCTGGTGGATGTTGTACTGGTGTTGCTGGTGATCTTCATGATCAGCGTTCCGGTGTTGCAGTCGGGAATTGAAGTGGCCATACCCAAGACGCGCACAGTCAAGGAGATTACTGAGCAGCGGCTAGTAGTGACCATCGATCGCGATCAAAACGTATTTTTAGGTGATCAGCCGGTCAACATTCACGCATTGGCCGCGAAGCTGCGTCAGGCGAGCAATAACGCGCCGCAGCGGAACCTGGTGAAGCAGGTGATTTATCTGCGAGCCGACGAGCGGGTTCCGTTTGGCGCGTTTGCCAGCGTGATGGACGCGGTGAAGCAGGCGGGAATCACTAACATTTCCATTGTGACGCAGCCACTGGATACAAAAGGGACCGGGGCCGTGGGATTTTAGAAAGCCAGCGAGTCTGCGGAGACGCTGACCGGCTGAACTTGCGGAAGAACATATGAACAGTCTGCTGGATGGCGGCGAGCAACTGGAGCGGGAGCTGGCGCCGGAGCCGATGATGGCTCCTGCGGCGGGATCGCTGTTGCTGCACCTGGCACTGGCAGCGTGCTTGCTGACATACGGCCTCGTTGCCGGTCTCTTCCATCACAATCAGTGGGGCAATGCGGGGAGCGGCGGAGCGATTCAAGTGAGCCTGACCAGCGCACTTCCATTGCCCTCAGACCAGCCGCCCAACGAAAACGTGTTGGCGACAGATACGCCCAGCCAGGCACCGGCCGAGTCCACGCCGAAAGCAAAGCAGGCGATAGACGAGACTGCGATTCCCATTGCCGGCAAGCGGAAGCAACAGCAGCAGGAAAACGCGCGCAAGGCTGCGCAGCATCAGGCAGAACTGGACAAGCGGGCGCAGTATGGCGAGCAGGCGGGATCGTCCATGCCGCGATCGGTCTCAGCGCAGAACGGAACGAACGGGCCAGTGAGCATCAGCAGCGGCGACTTCGGCAGCCGGTTTGGCTGGTATGTGGAAGGCATCGAGCGCAAGATGACTTCCAGTTGGAACCGCTACGAGGTGGATCAGCGCACGGTCAAAGGAATGAAGTCCTATATCCAGTTCACCATTCATCGCGATGGCAGCGTGAGCAATATCCGGCTTGATCAATCCAGCGGGAGCCAGACGCTGGACAGTTCCTGCCTGCGCGCCGCGCAACGGGTGGACACTTTTGGCGCGCTGCCTGCTCAATATAACGAAAGCACCGTAATGACGTCTTACTATTGTGAGTATTAGTTTGCGCGGGACGATGCGCCGGTGCGAAAGTAGAATAGAGCGGTGGACGAGAGCGGCTCTTTCCTGCTGGGCAAACAAGAATACTCGACAACAAGGCCGACCGCATTCGACAATCCGCAAAGAACATCCACATTCTCACCGAGGAAGGATTGCGCACAGCATGAAGTCTCATTCCCGGCATATTTCCGTTTTTCTGTTTGTTCTGGCAACTTTGGTGACCATGCGCGGGGCAGCTCAGGACTGGGTTCACACCGGCTCAAACCTGGGTAACGAGCGCATACGGATTGCCGCGGCGGATTTCAAGCCGGTGGGCAGCGATCCTCAGACGCCTGCGTTGAAGGCCGCATTTGACGCCACGCTCTACAGCGATCTAGCCAACGCCGGGATCTTTGACCTGGTGTCGAAGAGCATGGCCCCGCAGGCCGCGCCCGGATCGCCGCAGGAGATCAGCCTCGTGCAATGGTCAGCGGCGCCGGCCAACGCGGCCATGGTAGCCTTCGGCGCGCTGTCGGCGACCAACGGGCGGCTGGTGGTTTATGGCTGGCTCGACGATACACGCAACACCGTGAACCCGCAGGTGCTGGGCAAGCAGTACAACGAAGAGGCCAGCCAGGATATGGCGCGGACAGTTGCGCACCGCTTTGCCGACGAAATTATTTTGCGGCTGGGCGGCGGCATTGACGGCATCGCCGAGACGAAGATTTATTTTGTCAGCTCGCGCAGCGGAACCAAAGAAATTTGGGAGATGGACTACGACGGGCAGAATCAGCACGCGGTGACGCATCTGGGAACGATATCGCTCTCTCCGCGTATCTCGCCGGACAATTCGCGGATCGCCTTTGCTTCCCTGGGGCACAATGGTTGGGACATCCGGATGTACTCATTGGAACTGGGACGGTTGGTGAGCTTCCCTGCCGGCACGGCGGGCGGGAGCAACCAGACCCCGGCGTGGTCGGGCGATGGGACGCGGATCGCGTTCTCGTCGTCGCGCTCGGGCGATTCGGAGATATGGGTTGCGGATGCAAACGGCGGCAATCTGCGCAGCGTAACTTCCATCCGCGGACCCAACATAGCACCCACCTGGAATCCGCGCACGAACGCGCAAATCGCATGGGCAGGCGGGCGCACGGGGGAACCGCAGATTTACACCATGGACCAGGACGGCGCCAATATGCAGCGGCTGACTGACTCGGGTTATGCTGTTTCGCCTTCGTGGTCGCCCAATGGGCAGTTTTTGACCTTTGCCTGGGACCGTAAGTATGGACCGGGCGCGCCCGGCGGGCGGGACATCTATGTGATGGATATTGCCAGCAAGCGCTGGCTGCAACTTACCCACGAAGCCGGAATCAACGATTACCCGTCTTGGGCGCCGGACAATCGGCACATCGTTTTTGAACGACAAGTGGGCGGACGCAGCCAAATCTGGTCCATGCTGTCCGACGGCACCGGACAACATGAACTGACTGAAACGGGCAGTAACTTCATGCCCAACTGGAGTTGGAAGTGAGATGAGGATCGCGTTAGCCGAATGGAATTTCGCGGTCTTCTGCATTATGATGTTTACGTCGCCAAGACCTTTTGACAGCATGCGCTGAAAGGTTTGGAGTTGATGGTTAAGGAATACACACTTTTGATTCCCCAAAGGAGTAGTCAATTGAACAAACTCAATCGCGTTGTGGTACCTGTTGCCCTCCTCGTTGCCTTGATCGCTGTTGCAGGATGCGGCAAAAAGACAAAACCGGTTCCTCCAGCGGAGACCGCTCCGGCTGCCGTCGTACCCGCGCCCACCGCGTCGTTCACCGCGACTCCCTCGCAGATAGCGGCCGGCGACCAGGTGCAACTGAGTTGGCACACGGCGGATGCCACCGCAGTTTCCATTGACGGCATCGGCAATGTGCCCACCTCTGGCGTGAAGACTGTGACTCCCACTGAATCGACCGTCTACCACCTGGTGGCGAAGGGTGACGGAGGCTCGGTCGAAGCTACCGCGCGAGTGACGGTGAATGCGCCTCCAGCTGTGGAAGTGCCCACCACCACGATGAGCGCAGAAGAGGCATTCAAGGCCAATGTGCAGGACATCTTCTTTGACTACGACACCTACGATATCCGCGCCGATGCTGAGACCACGCTATCAAAAGACGCATCTTATCTGGCCAGCCATCCGGATATAAAGGTCGTAATCGGCGGCTACTGCGACGAGCGAGGCTCGAACGAGTACAACCTGGCGCTCGGGCAGAATCGCGCCGATGCGGCCAAGAATGCCCTGATTACCGCGGGCGTGGCCGCGAGCCGCATTCGCGTGATCAGCTACGGCAAGGAGAAGCCCTTCTGCTCTGAATCAACCGAGGAGTGCTGGCAACTGAACCGCCGCGACGGATTCACCATCGACCAGTAAAATTACAGTGAACTGTGAATAGGGGTCAGTGAACACTGGCCCTTGTTCACTATTTCTTAATAGGGGAATCATGCAAAAGAGATTTACACTTCGCAGTCGTCTTCTTGCAGGGGCAGCGATCGCCCTGCTTCTCGCAGTCGCCCCGGCGCCAGCGCGCGCCACGTCGAAAGAAATCATCGAACTGCAGACGCAAGTCCAGCAACTTCTCGACATGGTGCAGCGCATCCAATCGACCTTGGACACGCGCTTTGGCGTGCTGCAGAACCTGGCGCAGCAGACGGCCGACAACGCGACGCAGATGACAGCGGCCGTGAACGCCCTGCAGAAAAACATCGCCGCCCAAAACGACGCGACCAACGGGAAGTTGGACGCTTCCTCCGGCCAGGTGCAGGCGCTGAACGACTCGGTGGACGAGTTGAAGTCGCGCATCGCAAAACTGGATAAATCGATCCAGGATCTGCAGGCGCAGTTGCAAAACATTCAGAATCCGCCTCAGCCTGCGGCGGTAGCGCCCGGCGCTGCTCCAACGGTCGGTCCTCCGGTTATCATCTCAGGCGCGACCGCGATGGCCGCCAATCAGGCGCCTCCGCTCAAGGAAACGTTGCAGGCCGGCGTGCGCGACTACAACGCGGCCAAGTATGATGTGGCCGGCGGCGAATTCCAGGACGTGATTCACTACTACCCGCTGGACGATATGGCTGGCACGGCTCAGTTTTACCTGGGCGAAATTGCCTACCGCCAAGGCAGGTATGATGACGCGGTGAAGGCCTATAACGCCGTGCTGGAAGGATTTCCCGGCAACGCGAAGGCTCCGGCGGCGCAATTGCGCAAGGGATTGGCGCTGCTGGAGTTGAACAAAAAACAGGCGGCCATCACAGAGTTTCACCTGCTCATCAAGCGCCATCCGCGGACCCCCGAGGCCACGCAGGCGCACGCCAAGCTTGCCGCGCTCGGCGTGAAGACGCCGGCGGGGCGTTGATTGTACGTCTGATCGAATAAAATTAGCCAAGGCAGCAAAAAGCCCCCGCAATTGCGGAGGCTTTTTGCATTGTGATTGCCTTAAAGAAAGTGGCTACTTAAGTTCTGTCATCAGGGCATCGAAGGCCGGTTTTGAGGGCCGGGTCAGAGATTCAGGCAGGGTGCCCAGCGGCTGATCGACCACGTTCAGCCGGTCGATGAAGGTCGGCTGCACAGTGTTGATGTAGAAGACGCCGGTGAGGATTTCTCCATTCGACTGCGCCTCCATCAGGGTGCGCACGGCGTTGGCCTTGTCGGTTGGGTTGTAGTCTTCATGGAGCTTGCGCAGGCGCAGATTGGAGCCGTCGTGCATCTCCACCTCGTAAATCTCGCCTGAGTTGTAATCGACGGCGATCTCTTCGAAGCTGGGAACGAAGCCGATTTCGTTAATCGGGTCGTCGTTCTCCTGCATAAACTTATAGCTCTTTGTCGAGCCCTCGTGGTCGTTGAAGGTGACGCAGGGACTGATCACGTCGAGCAACACCGTGCCTTTGTGGGCGATGGCGGCCTTGAGCATGGAGAGCAACTGCTTTTTGTCGCCGGAAAAAGAGCGTCCCACGAATGTGGCGCCCAATTGAATAGCCAGCGCACAGGTGTCGATGGCGGGCAGATCGTTCACCACGCCTGTCTTGAGTTTGGAGCCGAGGTCGGCCGTGGCCGAGAACTGGCCCTTGGTGAGGCCGTAAACGCCGTTGTTCTCGATGATATAAATCATGGGCAGATTGCGGCGCATCATGTGAACAAACTGGCCCGTGCCGATGGATGCCGTGTCGCCGTCGCCGGAAACGCCGAGCGTCGTCATGGTGTGGTTGGCAAGGATGGCGCCGGTAGCGATGGCCGGCATGCGTCCATGCACACCGTTGAAGGAGTGAGAGCGGCTGAGGAAGTAGGCTGGGCTCTTGGACGAGCAGCCGATTCCGCTCATCTTCATGACTCGTTCCGGATCGACGCCCATCTCAAACAGGGCGTCAACAATGCGCTCGGAAATGGCGTTATGGCCACAGCCGGCGCAGAGCGTGCTCTTGCCTCCGCGATACTCAATAATGGGCAGGCCAATGTGGTTAACTTTGGGAGCAGGTGCGGCGGTTGCCATTTAGAGACCCTCCTGACTGGCAAACTCTTCGGTGATGGATTCGGCGTCCACTGGCAATCCGTTGTAATGGAGAATGCTGCGCAGCTTGACTACCTGGTCGATCGGAAGATCGAGCTTGAGCAGGCTGGCCAATTGCGCGTCACGGTTCTGTTCGACCACATAAATGCGTTCGTGGGAGGCCACAAAATCGTGAATGCTCTGCGTAAACGGATAGGCCCGAAGGCGCAGATAGTCCACATCTTTTCCGTAGCGCTGCTTTATCTGGTCGAAGCTCTCGCCAAGAGCGCAATCGGTCGTGCCATAGGCCAGGAAGCCGATCTTCGAGGTTCCGTCCTTGACCACGACGGGTGCGGGAACCCACTTGCGCGCGTTGTCGAACTTGCGCGCCAGCCGATCCATTACCGCCTGGTACTCGACCGGATTCTCAGTGTAACCGGCCGCTGCGTTGTGTCCTGACCCGCGGGTGAAGTAGGAGGCCTTGGGATGCTTCGTGCCCGGCAGAGTGCGCCAGCCGATAGCGTCACCATCCACATCGCGGTAACGCTCAAATCCGCCCAGCCGCTCGAGGTCGGCAGCCGTGAGCACCTTGCCGCGGTCCAGCGGCTTGGTAGGATACTCGAACGGTTCGGACATCCAGTGGTTCATGCCCATATCCGTATCGCTGAGAACAAAAACCGGGGTCTGGAACCGCTCGGCCAGGTCGAAGGCCGCCATGGTTAGTTCGTAGCATTCTTTCACCGAACCCGGCAAGAGAAGAATGTGTTTGGTATCGCCGTGCGAGAGGAAGGCCGCCGAAAGCAGATCGGCCTGCTGAGTGCGCGTAGGCATACCTGTCGAGGGCCCGGTGCGCTGCACGTTGATGATGACGCCGGGAATTTCGGCATAATATCCCAGGCCGCAAAACTCGGCCATCAGCGACATGCCTGGACCAGAGGTTGCGGTCATTGAACGTGCGCCGGCCCAACCCGCGCCCAGCACCATGCCGATGGCAGCCAACTCATCCTCTGCCTGAATTACGGCAAAGGTAGCCTTGCCGTCCGGCGTGACGCGAAGCTTTTTGAGCAAGGCTGCGGCAGCTTCAACCACCGAAGTGGAAGGCGTAATCGGATACCAGGCAATTACCGTCACTCCGGCAAAGACCGCGCCCATGGCGCAGGCCTCGTTGCCCTCTATGATGATTTTGCCCGCCGTCAGATTCATCCGCTCGATGAAGAACGGGTCGCGCTTGGCAAAATTCTCCCGAGCATAGTCGAAACCGGCCTTGGCCGCGCCAAAGTTCATGTCAAAGACTTTTTGCTTCTTCGAGAACTGCTGGCGAAGGCTGCTCTCCACCATGTCAAGATCGATGGCAAGCAACTGGGCGGCGACGCCCACGTAAACCATGTTTCTAACCAGCTTGCGCAGCTTGACTTCCGGACAGATGGTGGCCGTGATCTTGTCGAACGGTACGGGATAAGTGACAACGTCCTCGCGGACCTGAGCCAGATTCAGGGTCTTGTCGAGGCCCTCCTCGTAGATGACCACGCCGCCTGGAGGCAGGTTCTGCACATCGCTCTTGGCGGTCTCGGGATTCATCGCAACCAGAATTTCCGAGTCGCGCTTACGTGCTACGTAACCGTTCTTGCTGGCCCGAATCAGGAACCAGGTTGGCTGTCCGGCAATATTAGAGGGGAAAAGATTCTTGCCGCTGACGGGAACGCCCATGCCAAAGATGCTTTTTAGCAAAACACTATTCGCTGATTGCGAACCGGAGCCGTTCACCGTCGCTACATTAATGCTGAAATCGTTTGTAACGCGCGCACGCGTGACAAATTCTCCCTGTTTTTCACCCAGGGCAGGATCTACTGTCGCCATCTGGCGGGGTTCCCTTCGAAGAATTCTGGAAAGAGTCTGTCTTTCGCTCGACTACGATTATAGTCTCCCCCGGGAGCCCACGTTCTGGCTCCGAAGATTGCGGTTGGAACCGGCATACGGGAAGAGTGTGCGCTACCGCACACTCTAAAACCGTCCCGTTCAGAGCTTGAGCAGTTCGATTGACGTCAGTTTTGCAGCGTCAGCCGCGACGAATCCCGGCGCCAGCGGGCAAGCAGCGTGGAAGCGATGACGATCAAGGCCAGCAAGAGACCAATCCACAAGCCATAAATGCCCCAATGAAGCACAAAACACAGGCTCAGGCCCAGCGGCAATCCCAGCACCCAGTAACCCACCAGATTAGCCAGCATGGGCACTCGCGTCTCGCCCAGTCCGCGCAGCGCGCCCGTGGAGACGGTCTGAATGCCGTCGAAGATCTGGAAGGCCGCAGCAAGTCCCAACAGGCTCGGGCCCACGGCCATCACCTGAGGATCGCGCGTGTAGAGGGCAATCAGCGGTCCCGGCACTGTCACGAGAACCACCGCGGCCAACAGCATGAACCCCGTTCCCAGTCCCAGGCCGAGCCATCCGGCACGGCGCGCTCGCTCAGGGTCTCCTGCGCCCACGGCATGACCGACGCTGACTGCGGCCGCCGCCGAAACACCCAGCGGAACCATGTAGGTGAGACTCGCGTAGTTGAGGGCAATCTGGTGAGTTGCCAGCGCCACTGGCGTAAGCCATCCGGCAGAAAGCGTGGCCAAGTTCCATGCACCCACTTCAAGCACAATTTGTCCCGCAGCAGGAACGCCAAGCTTGATCAGCATCTGCAACCGAGCGATGGCGGGTCCTGCCCAATGGCGGAAGAGCGGATGGCCTCGCTTGCGCTCATAGCGCCAGGCAAAACCCAGCAACGCCAAAGCCATAAAAATGCGCGATATCACTGTAGAAAGTGCGGAACCGTTCACGCCCAGCGCCGGCATTCCCCACTTGCCATAGATCAACACCCAGTTGCCGAACCAGTTGAGCAGGTTGGCCACAACGTAGGTGAAGGTAATTACGCGCACGTCGCCCACGCCCTGCAGGTATCGGCGCGTACCCGCGTAGAGCAGCAGCGGCAGCATGCCCCAGTTGAGCAACCGCAAATACGACGTGGCCGGAGCGGCTACTTGCGTCGTAATGCCAAAGTGTGCAAAGCCAAAACTGGCCGCAAAAATGAGCAGCATCAGCGGTAGAGTGGCTATGCATGCCAGCCAGATGCCCTGGGCCAGCCAGCGATGACACTCGTCGTGATCCTTGCGCCCAAAGGCCTGCGACACAAGCGTGTCCAGCCCGAGAAGCAGGCCGATGCCGAAAAGCGCGGGAGTATAAAAGACAGCGTTGCCCAGGGCCACAGCACCGATGGCCGCCGGTCCCAGCTTGCCCACCATGATGGTGTCCACAATGCCCTGGGCTACCCAGCCCACCTCGCTCAACACCACCGGAACCGCCAGCGTGACCATCGCGCCCAGTTCCTGTCTCCATTTGGCTTGCGCTTGCCCCATGATTCCAATCTAATTGCAAGCGCACGGGCTTCGCTTGATGATGCGGCAAGGCTGCGTTGGAAAGCCTGGGGAAGCCCCGATTAAGTCGCTGTTTTGAAAGGGCACGGATTTATCCGTGCCGCAAAAGCTGCAAAATCAATGCGGGCTTTAGCCCCTGAGGGAATGTTTCCCTGACAAATTGAGCTTAATCAGAGCTTCCTTAGGAGCGATGGAGAAAAAAACGCGGTATGAGGCGGCGGGTGCGAAGCAGCGCTACCACTGCACCCAGTCGCCGAAGCCGAGGACCCATGCCGCGAGCAACAGATTGCTGACCGCGTGCGCTGCGACCGCGTCGCCCATGCGGCCCCGCCAGCGGAGAGCGGCCGCAAACGCGAGGCCAGCCAGAGTACCGAGCAGCAGGTGTTGCCAATCCATCAAGTTTTTCATGTGCTCGAGGCCGAAGACCACAGACGAAAGACAGATGGAGAGCGGCGTCAGGTTTGAAAGCGAGACGGCGTCAAACTCCCGGCTGATAAACCGGCGCGCCAGGTAGCCGCGAAAAGCCAACTCTTCGGCGATCGGCACCGTGACCACTGCAGCTGCTACGCGAAACGCGATCCAGGTCCATCGAGCCGTAGGCGAAAGCGTCGCCAGTGCCTGTCCCAAAGGGCTGGCCGCAGGCTGATGCTGCAACCATCCTGGCGTCATCCACACAATGAAGACAGCTACGCCGGCAGCCGGCCCAAACCAGTCAAAGTGCCAGTCGAGACGTTTCAGCTTCGGCCAGACGCACCAGAGAGCGATAGCTGCGGCAAAAAAGCGCAAAGCATACAACCACTCGAACTTGCCGGAAGCGGCTTTGGAGACAAAAGCCGCGGCTAGAATGGCGAGAAACGGAATCAGGTACGCGCGGATTGCAGGAGACTCTCCGCGGTCTTCAAACAACCGTGCAGATGCGCCGGAGTGTGTCTCCGCGCCGCTACTCTGCTGCTGGCCGGCGGCGCAGGAAACAGCGGAGGGGGCTTTCCGCATCCAGGAAATTCTTTGGGTTGCCCGTGAAAATATCAGGGCGACGATAATGAATGAAATCCAGCCGGCCACTGAGTGGAAGCC
>JBAPYY010000208.1:0-13511 GCA_049284975.1 Occallatibacter sp. | reverse complement strand
CCCTCAGTGCGGCAAGCCGCTTGTGTTGCGCCAGGGATCCTACGGCGAGTTCGTCTCCTGCTCCGGCTACCCTAAGTGCAAGTACGTCAAGCAGAACATCATCGAGGGCCTCAAGTGCCCCAAGTGCGGCGTGGGCGATCTGGCCGAGCGCAAGGCGCGGAGGGGAAATATTTTCTGGGGCTGTACCAATTATCCCAAGTGCGACTTCACCTCGAATAACAAGCCGGTGGCGACCAAATGCCCGGAGTGCGGCAGCCCGTATCTGGTCGAGAAGACGCTGCGGTCAGGGATTTTCCTCGAATGTCCCAACAAGAAGAAGGCGGCTGAGGAAGAGGTTGCGCCCAAGAGGCGTGCGACGAAGGGCGCGCCGGCAGCGGTGGAAAGCGCCGTGGTGTGCGGCTACTCCAAGAGAATTGGGGATGCGCCTGCGACACCGACGGCCGAGACGCATGGGCCGGTGATGGAGAAGGAATCTGTCAAGGTGGATGCAAAACCTGTCGCGAAGAAGGCCGCGAAGAAGAGCACCAGAAAGGTGTTGCAGAGCGCGTGATGGAGCGCCGGCGCTTGTCATCAAGCGCCGGATTCGCTTGCAGATAATTCATCTTCTACGGCGCACTTTTCGTAGCCCGCAAAAACTCAAATTCGTTACGATTTCCATACGAGGCAAAAAACACCCAATAGCAAAAGAGTCATCAGAAAAACGGCCGATAATTGCCGTATTGGGCGTTCGGGAAGCTTCAACATCTTTTCGATTGTTCCGATACCTGCCGCGACGGCAAAAAATAGTGCAAAGGTTTCAGCGGACATGAACAAGACAGCTCCTAATGGTCTCGGTCCGAGGCGCCTGTTCGTTTCTATTCCTGGCCAGTGACTCATCAGGAGTGCATGTGCCAGCTCTAAAATCATCGATACAACGGCGAACCGCCAGAATCCAAAATCCGCAAACGAAAAAGCCATTTCTGCCTCTCGCATTCAGTCTAAAGCTCGCTAGGTGCCCCCGCCCCTTAACCCGGTCATAAGTCCGCAGTGCTCCAATCTTCCCGCAGTGTTACCGCAGGAAGGGCGGGAAGGAATGAGTCTGTTTCGCCGCAGGCGAATTGCCGAAAATTGCCCTCGCTCGGCGCACAATCACCAAATGGACAATGACCAGAGGCGCGCCCGGTTCAATATGTCAGAGATGCGCCCGGTTTATACCCCTAAGCCCGACCCCCACCCCCCTAGACCAAGGATGGTAAATTTCCCTTGAAACCTTGCAGATAATTTATAACTCGTTTGAAATCAACACCGATTGAAAGGCGCGCAGCCGGAAATCTCTCGCGTCGTGAGATTTGGCCTCGGAAAATCACCGGAAAAAGTCGTTTTTTGCGGGCTTCTTGACCCGCTAGCGCCGCTAACTCTGCTAACACGTGCGCAGAGCGGCTAACCCCGCTAGCTCGCCTCCTTCTCCACCTGAATCCAGTAGTATGAAGCAACGGAGAAACATAAATGGAACGGATGCTTGCAACGCCGGCGGATGCCGAAATTATTCTCAGGCTTTATGAATTGCGCACCGAAACTGTGATGCGCCAGGCTCGCGCGTGGGTGACGGGCGAATTCTGGCCGGCCACAGCCGAGGAGTTTTTTGCCGTGGTGGAAAACCCGACGGACCCGCACAATGCGTGGTTGCGCCAGGTGCTCACCTACTGGGAAATGGCTGCGGCGATGGTGCTGCACGGGGCGGTTTCGGCGGAGCTGTTTGTGGATTGCAATGGCGAAGGCTTCTTCCTGCTGGCCAAATTTGCGCCCATTCTGGACGGCATCCGGGCGAAGAATCCGACATTTATGATCAAAACCCTGGAGTTGGTTAACCGGTTTTCCGCCGCAGCCCAGCGCTATGAAGTGGCGCTCAAGAACATGGAAGCCAGGCGCAAAAGCCTGGCCGCGCGAAAGTAGGCGGACGTTACCTGCCGGAGTCCTGATGGAAGGCCCTTGCCGAATTCCGGCGTGCGGGAGCAAGATAATATTTGATCGAGAACTCCAATTCCCCTGGAGGTTTCTATGAATCGTATTATCGCTGTGGCGATAGTTGTTTTTGGCCTGACCGCGACCGCGGTCGGCGCAGGCCACTCTATGAAGATTAACGGCTGGGTGTCTGACTCGATGTGCGGCGCCAAGCATACCGGGACAGGAAAAGAATGCGTGAAGAAGTGCATCGATGGCGGCGCTGCTCCGGTGTTTGTGGACGAGGCCAAAAAGGCGGTCTGGACCATCGACAACCCCGATGCGGTGAAGGCGTTCTATGGCGACCACGTGACCGTCATGGCCACGACGGATGCGGGCAAGAAGAGCGTCCACATAGAGACGATCGCCGAGGCCAAATAGCCCCTCAAGGTTTTCCGAACACAGAGGACTCGCCATGGCGGCGAATCTCTGCTATTGTCGTATCCGTTACTCTCGCCGGAACAGCTTTTGGGGCCGATAGAGGGTAGAAACGGATGTGACCGGAAGAACCTATGCCACGAGCAATCTGGAACGGCAAAGTCATTGCCGAAAGTGAGAAGACGGTGACCGTCGATGGCAGCGTGTACTTTCCTGAACCCAGCCTAAAGCGGGAGTATTTTCGCCCCAGCACGACTACCTCCCTTGACCCTGCGAAGGGGCAGGCGCGCTATATGACGCTGGTGGTTGACGGGGAGGATAACCTGGACGCGGCGTGGTTCTACCCTGACCCCAAGCCGGCCGCGCGCAAGGTCAAGGGACACGTGGCCTTCTGGCGGGGCGTGGATGTGTTGCCATAGCGGATGCGGGCAAGCGCGCATGCGCAGACGGGCGCAGAAATTCCAAAGCGGCGTGTGATACATTTGCCCCATGAACTTCAAGGCCTTGGCGATCACAGCGGTGCTGCTGTCACTGATGCATGCGCCCACGGAGGTGGACGCTCAGGCAAATAACCGCGCCGGAGCGAATAACCAGACTCCGCCTGTTTCGACCCCCTCCACTACTACCCAGCCAGCGGCTGCCAGCCCAGCGCCAAACATTCAAGCCGAGAGCGCAGCCAGCAGCGAACCGGTGCCGCATATCACGGTTGCCAATCCGCCGCCCACCCCACTGGAATGGGCTTTGCACGACAAAATTGCATGGGCGGCAACAGTGATTCTGGCCGTCGTGGGGTGGGGCGGCATCCTGCTGGCGCTCTCTTTGCTGAAAAAGATTGACCGCCAAACGGGTTATGCAGAAACCGCTGCCGAGGCTGCTGCCGTGAGCGCCCAGGCTGCTTTATTAAACGCCCAGGCTCTCATCCATTCAGAGAGGCCCTGGATCCTGATGACCGTAGAGCCCTCCAGAAGCGCGGAAAACAGTTTTACTGTAATGGCCACGAACCGCGGACGCACTCCCGCCAGAATTGTCGCAACGACGAACGGGAGCAAGATTGTCATTGATGAGAAGCGCCTTCCTAAAATCCCCGAATATAAAGAACAGAAAACGGATACCCCAACGACGCCAGTCATTTTGCTCCCTGGTGAATCCACGCCTATTCAGCCTTTCAGCCGGAACGATGTGAGAGGTCTTTGCGACTCGGAGGAAAGATTCAGGCGCATTGAGACCTGGGAAGAAAGGGCCTTTCTGTATGGGAAGGTAACGTATAGGGATTTGATTGCGCCAGCCGACAGTCAACTGCATGAAACGAATTGGTGCTGCTGGTATATTCACGGGCGGCAGAACAGCGGACTGGTGATAGCAGGTCCGCACGAATATAACTCACATACTTAGCGTGGCGTGGTTCTAACGAAAATGGCGGAGTGATCGTCAGCATAGACCATCTTCCACTCATGCAAGAGCGGCAAGATGTGAACCATCGGAGATTGGCGGTTCAGGAGACAGAAGCCGATTCTATATTTTTGCAGCAACGCATTGGGGTCGCTTTGGAGCGTAGCCCAACTCCCAAATTCGGCGAGAACCCCGGACCACTCGTAAATATCGGCACGGCCGTCGATGAATACGGGGTACTGCGGCGCCGCCCAGATCAGGTAGCCTCCCAAAGCATAATCATTCAACATCGGCCCTGAGAGGTGGTTGGCTTTGATATATTCCACCGCCTTTTGAGGGCTCTCATTCTCGACCTGCTCAGCCAGATTCCGGCTGTCCGGGAAGGCGAGGAAAATCGCCAGCAGGGAAGCGCCGATCATGACGGCATTGGGCCAGATGCGGTCAGTTTCCGCATAGTATCCCTCCCAGAAAGTTGAAAGCTGACGCGAGAGAATTGGTGCGGCCAATATGCCGAACAGGAAGAGCATCCGCATATGGCTGACGGCGATCCAACTGCCAATTGCGAGGAGAAGCAACTCATCGAAGAACAGCTCGGACCGGCGAACGGCCACCAGAAGAAAAATGCAAAGCAGGACGGCCAGCAGCGCCACGCCGCGCTCCTCGGTCATGTTGAGCGGCGCCCACTCGCTCACACTGCTGAGATTGAGGGGTTGATTCAGCATGGTGTCGATGGGGTATAGAATCTGCCGGATGCCAACCGGATTGAGGAACAGCGCCGCCAAAGAGAGAAGCAACGAGAACGCCATCATGCGCCGGACGCGCGGATTCCAACGTTGTGCCGTCAGAGAGCCTGCCTGGAAGCTGAACATGGAAGTGAAGAGGATAACGGCGGCCAGGATAATTCCGAGGATGAAAGACGCGTGGCAGTTGATCCAAAGCGCAAAGAGGATGGGCAGCGAAAAAAACCATCGTGGATCGCGAGTGCGCCCTAGGTGGATGAGCGCAAGTTCTGCGATCAGCAACAGGTAGCCAATCATCTGGGGCCGAACGGCAAAGCCGACAGTAGCAAAGAGCCAGATGATCATGGCCCCCATGAAAGCCACTTTGGCATTCCCGGAGTAGAGCGAACAAAGAAAATACCCTGCGATGAGGACGGCTGCGGTGAGCAAGCAGAGCCACAACATCAGGCCTGAAAAACCGGCCCATTTCCAGGCACCGTAAATGGTCACTTGCGCGAGCCATTCCTGTGGTATCAAAGCTTGATGGTTAGTTGTGTAAGAAAAGATATCTGCAAGAGGGATGGAGTGCGTAGTCCATATGATTTCACCCATCTTGAGGTGCCACCACATATCCGGGTCGTCAAAGCGCGATCGGACAGTAAGCACGGCGAGCACGGCGAGGAGGCCTGCCAACATGACGGGAAACGAAAAGCTCGTATGCAGAATTCGATAGAGTACGAGGTGAAACTTGCGGCCTGCAACCGGAGAGGTCGCGCTCAAGCAGACTCCACATCCCGAAGGTTCTGCTCATAGGGAGCGTCGGGTTCACTGAGCCTGATCAAGCGATGCAAATAGGCCCTGGAGATGCACAAGCTGCGGGCAGCCAGCGTCTTGTTCCCATTGTTCTCTCGAACAGCGGTTTCGGCCAGCTTGATTTTATAATCACGGAGCTGCCGCTCGAATGAGCCGGCGGGGTGGTAATCGCCGATATCGACGATGTCGCCGATATCACCGCTGTCGCCCGAGTCAACGTCCACTTCCTCGGTGTTCAAACTCAAATCTTCCGCTCGAACAGTATTTCCCGGCGCGAGAATGATGGCGCGCTGCATCACGTTTTCCAGTTCGCGCACATTGCCGGGCCACTGATAGCTTTGAAGCAGTATCACCGCATCACGATCGATATCCTCCATGGGCTTTTGGAATAGCTGTCCATACTGGCGGAGGAAGTGCCGTGCGATCCATGGGATGTCTTCCGTGCGCTCCTGAAGCGGCGGCGCATCGATCCGCATGACGTTAATGCGGTAGAAAAGATCCTGACGGAATTTTCCTTCGGCCACCAGCTTTCCCAGGTCCTGGTGCGTTGCGAAGATCAGGCGCGCGCGCAAAGGGATGAGCTTGTTGCTTCCCAGGCGACAGAATTCCATCTGCTGCAGGACGCGGAGCAGTTTGACCTGCGTGAAAAGGCTCAGATCGCCAATTTCATCCAGGAACAGCGTACCGTCGGCCGCCTGCTCGAAGTAGCCTTCGCGTGAACCTACCGTTCCAGTGAAGGCGCCCTTTTCATGGCCGAACAACTCGGCTTCGATGAGGGTTTCAGGAATGGCGCCGCAGGAAACCGCGACAAATGGACGGTTGGCGCGGGAGCCCAGATTGTGAATGGCGCGGGCGATCAGTTCCTTGCCGGTTCCGCTTTCGCCGGTCACAAGCACGGAGGCATTGAGGTTGGTAACACGATGAACCAGCTGATAAACGCGCTGCATCCGGGGACTGGAACCGATCATTCGGTCGCAAGTGCCGGGAACTTCCAACTGCTGCTGCACGGTCTGCAGTTGTTGCCTGAGCGTTGAGTTCTCGTACGCCCGGCTGAGCATTGTCTTGAGGTCACGAATCGAGGGCGGTCTGCGACAGTAGCCGAAGGCGCCAGTCCGAACCAGTTCAAACGCGGTTGAACGGAGGCCATCGTCGGCCATGACCACGGCGGGAACCTTGGTAGCGATCAAGCGCTGGGTGCAGCCAATCCGGTCCTGCAACGAGTCATGATTGGAATGGAGATCCAGAATCATGACGTCGCAATCGCCTGCGGCGCGGAGGAGATTCATCCCATCCTCGTCCGGCTCGAGCAGTATCTCGAATTCTTTGCCAAGAGCTGAAGAAAGCAGCGTGTGAAGCGTGCGGTCTTCCGAATACAATCCGATCTTGATCATCACTGGGCCCGTTCTTAACAATTAGCTGTCAAATCACTAGCGGCCAAACCGCCAGTTGCCAAATCGCCGGCTGCAAATCGCCGGCTTTTTAATCGGCTCCAGAGGGGTAGCGGAGGAGTTGCGATCGATCCTTTCCATGCTCGGCAACGCCGCAGAAGGATGTTGAGCGCCGGGACCATGCCACTTTTAAGGCTTCCCAGCGGGCGATAAAGCCAAACAACCCTTGAATGACAGTTACCGACTTTGCCCCCAATCTTATCGTCACGTTGTGTCGCTGTCGAGAGCATTTTGGTACTCTTTTGTCCGAAGCGGACCATTTTAGGTACCTCGACTTGCGAAAAACGCCACGTCTACGGACCGATCAGCGAACCCTTCGCCCCGGATCTAAAAGCAGATGCGGTTCAGCAAGCAAATCAAGTAATTCATTTTCAAACATTTGGATACGCTTTAGTCGATTTGATTAACGGCCGCAGCGAGACCCGGAATTAAGGAATGCCGATCTAGCGTGGTGGCACTTATCACACTTAAGGGTACCATGGATTCATCGTTAGTAACGTACGCAATGATTACTTAAGTTCGTGGATACCTTTGGGAGTATGATCAGGCAACATCTTTTTTCGGTCCGAGGACTTGCGCCGGGGCTCAGAATGTGTTGACGGCGGTTGCTGAGTTGAGCATTCTGAGGGTGTATACGCCCCGCTGCACTCCGCAGCGCGTCTCAGTAAACATCCGTGTACACCGGCTTGAAGAGATGCTGTCAACTCCATGATTTCGGGCGGTTTTGGAGATTTTTTGGTTTGGCGCGCCAATTGCAATGAATGGCTATGGAATTGCTATAATGCGGTCTCCCGGGGTTGGGGGAAGGAACATGGGGAAAAAATGCACTCGTTTGCATGGTGGCCAACACTGCTCGTGCTATTTGTGGCGACGTTCACAGACATTCGCAGTGCTCGCATCCCCAACTGGCTTGTGGTTCCATTTCTGCTGGCGGGGATTTTGATCTCCCCGTTACGTTCGGACTGGCAGGGTAAGAGCCAAGGCTTCGGGTGGCACGGCTTTGGGCAAGGTTTCGCCGGTATTGGCCAAAGCTTAGAAGGTATGGGCCTTGGCATTCTTGTATTCGGTTTTCTTTTCTGGCTAGGCGGCATGGGAGGGGGGGACCTGAAGCTGTGCGCCGCGCTGGGGGCCTGGATAGGTCCGATGCAATTGTTTTTCGCAATGGTGTTCACCGGCATTGCAGGAGGAATCATGGTGCTGTGCTGGGCGGTATTTGGTGGGTTTTTCAAGGAGCTGTTTACCGGCGCGGGCGATCTTGTTTTTGGAATGAAGCATCGCGGAATGCATCGTGATCCGGAACTGACTTTGGCCAATCCTTTGAAGCGCAGGATGCCGTACGCTCCAGCCATTGCCATCGGAACTCTATTGTCGTTTTTTGCGCGTTAAGGATTTGGAGCAAGGTACCATGTCCAACTGGCAGTCGTCTTACCAATTTTCGTCAAACCCGCGAGGAAGTACAGAAGCGGAAAGGGGCAACAATCCCGTGAATTCAGACTCTTCTCCCTATCTCGATGATCAGTACCCGGACTCTCTGGGCGGCGACATGCTGTCGATCGCGCTGATCGGCCCGGACGAGGACCGCCGAAAGGCTGCGGCCACCGCGCTTGCCGGCTGCCAGGGGGGCGAAATCCGTGAGTTCTCTTCGTATCCTCCGAGCCTGGACGATGTGCCAAAGTTGCTTGAGCAGCATTACGACGTCATCATCATTGACCTTGACAGCAACCCCGAATACGCCCTGGAACTGGTAGAGAGCATCTGCGCCAAAGGCGCGGCGACGGTAATGGTCTATTCGATGAAGGCCGATTCGGAGCTGCTGGTGCACTGCATGAGGGCGGGCGCCAGAGAGTTTTTGACGCTTCCCTTCTCACAGAGCACGATGGCGGAGGCTTTGGTTCGGGCTTCTGCGCGGCGTCCGGCAATGCGGGCTCCAAAGAAGTCGAGCGGGAGGATGCTGGTATTTCTCGGCGCCAAGGGCGGCGACGGCGCAACAACGCTGGCCTGCAACTTTGCGGTTGCGATAGCCAAGGAATCGGGTCAAACCACTTTGCTGATTGATCTCGATCTCCCGTTGGGAGACGCCGGGCTCAATCTTGGCGTGGTTGCCGAGTATTCGACAATCAATGCTCTTCAGAATTCCGCACGGCTGGACTCGAGTTTTCTCTCGAAGCTGCTGGTCAAGCATAGTTCGGGAGTTTCCGTGCTGACCGCGCCCGGAAAGTTTCCCACGTATGAGGCTACGACGGACGCCATCGACAGGCTGGTATCGGTCGCGCGGCAGGACTTCGAAAACGTGGTTGTGGATATGGGTTCCCGGCTGGACTTGATGGGAACCACCCTGTTCAAGGACAACTCGACGGTCTTCCTGGTGATCCAGGCAAGCATAGCCGGATTGCGCAATGCGAATCGCCTGATCTCGCAGTTTTTCTCGACCGGAATCCCCAAGCTGGAAATCATACTGAACCGGTTTGAGCCTCGGTCCATAGGCGTTTCCGAAGACCAGATTACCAAGGCACTCACCCGGCCGGCGCAGTGGAAGATTCCGACCGACCTCGAAGCTGTGCGGCGCATGCAGACCTCCGCGATTCCGCTGGCACTGGAAGATTCGCCAATATCCCGGCTGATTCGACAGATGGCCCGTACTGCTTGCGGCTTGCCGCCGGTGCAGGAGAAGAGGGGCGGATTCAGTCTCAAGAGTTTCAGCAGAGGTTTTTCATCAAAGTCGACTCCTCCGAGGGATGAGGGCTCGCTGACGCAGCTAGGGCTCGGTTCCAGCTCGGACGCCGCCCGGCCTGAGACCAAGGGGAAGACGCCTGAAAAGGCTACCCCTGCTGCTCCTGCCGCTCGCGTGGTGACCGCGGCGTCGCAGAAAGCGGTCACTCCGATCGACAAACCGGAACGCGCAGCACGTGCAGAGGCGAAGCACGAGGCGCAGCAAGTCGCCAGCGCCCCAAGCCAGCAGGTTGAGCTTGAGACCCGCTCTTACAAGGGCTCCACATATGTGAAGGGTGCGGACGGGGAATGGCACTTGAAGGAGGCGCAGAGCAACGTTGTCGCCAAGCCTCAGGTTGGGCCGGAAACTCGTGTGTACAAAGGCGCCACCTATGTAAAGGGCTCGGACGGGGAATGGCGGCTGGATAAATCGCAGGCAGAGAGCGTACCTCAAGAAAAAGCGCCAGAGGCAGCACCTGAAGTAAGAGTGATTCAGAGTACGCCTGGCCTCGCATGGTCTACGCCCGCTCCAATTGCTTATGGTTGCGCACTCGGCGCGAGTGAACTCAGTGCCATGTCATCGGTTCCGGGAACATTTGTTTATGCCCCTGGGGCTGGCGAGATGCTCCCTGCCGGGGTGCACACGTTGACGGTAATCTTCACGCCGGCGGACACTACTGCGTACACTTCTGCGCGGGCCTCCGTAACGATCACGGTTACCAAGGCAGTGCCGGCCATTACGTGGCAGAAACCTGATCCGGTTACCTACGGCGCCGCGCTCAGCTCAACTCAATTGAATGCCGCTGCATCGGTTCCCGGAAGGTTTGTTTACACTCCCGCAGAGGGCGAAACTCTGTCAGCAGGAATCCATACGCTGGCGGCCATCTTCACGCCGACAGACGGATCAGGATACTCCACGGCGCCGGCTGCCGTGCCGTTTACAGTCGAGAAGGCGGAGACAAGCATCACGTGGCCTGAGCCAGATTCAATTACGTATGGCAATCCGCTGAGCGCTGCCCAATTGAATGCCACGGCTTCGGTTCCAGGCAAGTTCGTCTACACCCCCGCCGCAACCACAGTGCTGGCAACGGGGACGCACAAGATTACGGCCTCTTTCACTCCGACGGATTCGACGAACTACGCATCGGCCCAGGCCGAGGTAACGCTGAATGTCACCCAGGTGATGCCTGCCGTCGCGTGGCCTAATCCTGCCGCGATTGTTTACGGCACCCCACTGGGTGCTGCCCAACTGAATGCCACGTCCTCGGTGCCGGGAAAGTTCGTTTATATTCCTGGTGGTGGCGCGGTGCTGTCGGCTGGGACGCATACGCCTTCGGTAATGTTCACTCCGACGGACGCTGTGAATTACACCACGGCGCAGGCAGCCGTGTCGCTCACGGTAGCCAAAGCGACGCCTGTAGTGACGTGGGCGGCACCCGCACCTATTGCCTACGGTGTTCCGCTGAGCGCGACGCAACTCAACGCCAACGCGTCAGTTCCGGGAAAGTTCACTTACGCTCCCGCGGTGGGCGAGGTGCTGGCGGCAGGGACGCATACGCTCTCGGTAACCTTCACTCCGACCGATACCACAGACTATGCCGCGGTGCAGGCTGCCGTGTCGATTACGGTCGCCAAGGCAAAGCCAACGATGATCGCGTGGGAGGCTCCGGCCCCCATCGCGCATGGCGTGGCGCTCAGCGCCGTCCAACTGAATGCGACGTCTTCGCTTCCGGGAAAGTTCGTCTACACGCCTGCGGCGCCTGAGGTGCTGGCAACGGGAACGCATACGCTGTCGGTAACCTTTACTCCGACGGACGCTAATTTCCCCGCGGCGCAGGCTTCTGTGTCGCTCACCGTCACCAAGGCAACACCTGCTATCACGTGGGTGACGCCCGCGGCCATTGCTTACGGCACGGCGCTTAGCGCCACCCAACTGAATGCCACGGCATCAGTTGAGGGAAGCTTCTCCTACACTCCCGGGATCGGAGAGACCCTTTCGGCGGGAACCCATACGCTTTCTGTGGTTTTGACGCCGAAAGACAGCGCGGACAACACCACGGCGGAGGCTACGGTATCGCTGACGGTCAACAAGGCCACGCCCATCGTCACCTGGCCGACGCCGGAGCCGATATCCTACGGCACGCCGCTGAGCGCCACTGAGCTCAACGCTACGTCGTTGATTCCAGGGACATTCGCATATACTCCCGCGGCGGGTACCGTGATAGCGGCGGGAACGCATATACTCTCAGTAACCTTCACTCCAACGGATGCCGCGGACTATACCACGGCGCAGGGTTCGGTTTCGCTGTTGGTGGAAGGGCTGCCTAACATCGCATCGCTGATGCCTGCAATGGCTGATTCAAACCAAGATCACTCTGACCTCACTGGCACGAAGCAGGGGGCACAACCAGGCGACGCACCCAGTGAGCAAGGCGAACTTGAAACGCGTTCTTACAAAGGCGCTACCTATGTGAAGGGAGCCGATGGACAATGGTACCTCCAGAAGAAATAGAGAAGGCGCAACCCGCAACGCTTCCCGCGGATTTCAGCGAGTGGGATAGCGGGGAAGGCCCCGCAGCACAGCAAGCCCGGCAAGCGGCGGCGCGAGCCGCCGTGCCACCAGTAGTGGATCGGCCGCATAACGCCAGGTCAAGCAGACCGGCAGCGGCCTACGAGGATGTTGAGAAGCTTTTCCAGCCACGCAAGTCCGAAGGCGTGAAAGTAGCTGTTGCCAAGCCGAAGGCTGAGCGTGAAGAAGTCGTCAAGGACAAGCCGAAGCGGACAGTGATCTTTGCCGCCATCGGTTCTGTTGCGGTTCTGCTTATTGCCGGTGGGCTGGGCTATTCCCGGCTGCGGTTGGCGCCGGCTGTACCGAAGACTCCTGTTGTTGCTGCGCAACCGGCGACGACGAGTGTGGTGTTGCCGGAGCCCAAGAGTCTGCCGTCCGTACCGACGGTTGCGGCGCCGGCAGCGCCGACGCCGGACCAAAGGCTGCGCTCACGTTCGGATGTGATGAACAGTCAGCTCAGCGCACCCTCGCGGATTTCGGTTGACCTGAAGATGCTGGCCGGGAAGGAACCGCCGCCGTCATCGGGTTTTGGGACGGGTAGTGAAGGCCTGGGCGGCGAGGGGGGCAGCGTTTTCAGCGGACACAACGGTCCCAATGTGAAGATTGCAGCTCCCAGGGTGATGAACATTTCGGCGGGCGTCGCCGGCGGTTTGCTAATCCAGAAAACCGCACCGGTTTATCCGCAGATTGCCAAGGAAGCCAGGGTGTCGGGGACGGTGGTTATTCAGGCCACGATTTCCAAGTCAGGCTTGATCGAGAATCTCCATGTTGTGAATGGACCGACCATGCTGCGGCAGCCTGCGCTGGATGCCGTGAGGACCTGGCGTTACAGGCCGTACATGCTCGATGGGGAGCCGGTCGAAGTGGAAACCACAGTGAGCGTGACCTTCACTCTGGGCGGGTGATGAGCCTTCCGGCTTTTCCCCGTCTTTTGGTCGCGGGCGTCTGTTTGCAGTAATGGCCGAGCGGAAGAGCGTTCTGTCGCAATGGGAGGAAGAACGTGGAACTTCTGAACCTGGAGAAGTACAAGGCGGAAATACACAGGACGCTGATCTCCAAGCTGGATCTGGAGAAGCTGTCGCGCGTGAACTCGAGTCAGGCGCGACAGGCTGTTGCCGGCATTGTTAAGGAAATTATTGCCGAGCAGCGGGTGCCCCTGAATTTCGACGAGCAGGAGAAGATACAGGCAGACCTGCTCGATGAGGTTTTCGGCCTTGGTCCACTGGAACCCTTGCTGAGAGATGCAAAGATCTCGGACATTCTGGTCAATGACAAGGATCACGTATTCATTGAAAAAGGCGGACTGTTACAGCGGGTGGATACTACTTTTCGCGATGACCATCACCTGTTGCAGATCATCGACCGCATTGTGTCGCGCGTGGGCCGCCGCGTAGATGAGTCTTCGCCGATGGTCGATGCGCGATTGCCCGATGGCTCCCGCGTGAATGCCATTATTCCGCCGCTGGCGCTGGACGGACCCTCCCTGTCCATCCGCCGTTTCGGGAC